>CAISYQ010000223.1 GCA_903889735.1 uncultured Methylibium sp. | reverse complement strand
CTGCCGGGGCCATTGCGGGACAGCGTTCAGCTGGCCCTCGTCGGCAGCGCCACACCGGCAGGGCTCACGCTCGACAAGCTCAGCTTGCGCGCCGGCCGCGCCCGCCTGGAAGGCCGCGCCGACCTGCAGCGCCAGGACCTGGGCTGGCGCAGCGAGGGCCGCCTGACGCTGGCCGACTTCGATCCCGCGTTGTGGCTGCCGGGCGACCGCAGCGCCGCCTGGCGGCGCGCCGGCAACCGGCTGCAGGGCCGGGCCGGCTGGGCCTTGGCATCGACCCTACCGCTGCCGAGCGCCCTGGCGGGGACGCCACCCCCGCAAGCACCCAGCAGCCCCCCCCGCGAGCCACCCCACACCTCACCCAGCGCCCTGCCGACGGCAGGATTGTTCGCGCTGCTGCGCGATCTGCGCGGCCAGCTCGAGGCCGAACTCACCGACAGCCTGCTGGCCGGACAACCGCTGGCCCTGGGGCTGCAGGCCCAGGCCGAGGCCGGGCGGCTGACGAGCCGCGGCGAGATCCGCGCCGCGGGCAACCAGGCCGATTGGACGGCCACCCTGCTCCCGGCCGGCGGGACCGGCCCCGAGCACCTGGCGTTGCACCTGGACACCCCGTCGCTCGGCCGGCTCACACCGCTGGTCCAGGGCCTCGGACTCGGGCCGCTGGCGGGCGCGGCGCGGCTGGACGCCCGGATCGAGGGCGAGCTCGGCGCCTGGCTGCGCGGCGCCAGCGCGGGACCTGCCAGCCCCGCGACCAAGGCGCCAGCTGCCGGCACGGCGCTCACCACCCGCGGCAGCCTGCACCTGACCGGGATGCGGCTCGGCGAGCACCGGCTGGAGGCCGCCGATGCCGAATGGGACGCCACGCTGCCGGCCACGATCTCCGCGCCGGGGCTCGGCGAGGCCCTGGTGCAAGCCAAGCTCGAGCTTCGCCAACTCCAGCTCCCCGGCCTGAGGCTGCCGCAGGCCAGTCTGGTCGCCGAGGGCAGCCTGGCGGCGCACCGCGCAAAGCTGCGCGCCACGCTGACCCCGGCAGACAAGATCGAGGGGGGTGGCCGGTCCGCCGCCGGGGTTGCCTCGGGGGGGGCGGCCGGTGGTGCCGGAGAGTCCGCCCCTGGCGGCGTCGCAGGAGGTGCCGGCCCTCACGCTGCCAACGCTCTGGCAGGGACCAGCGCCGGCGCCAGCGCTGCCGCCGCCGCCACCCCGGCGCCGCTGCGCCTGGAGCTCGACCTCGCGGGGCAGTGGGAGGCCGGCGAAGGCCAGGCCCCAGCCCGCTGGCGGGTGAAGCTGCCGCAGCTGCTGTTGCAGCCGGCGCCGGGCTCCCTGAGCGGGAGCCTCGCCGGCCTGGCCACCCGCCGCCCCAGCGAGCCCGGCGGTCCCGGCCTGCGCCCCTTGCTGCAGGCGCGTGACCTCGCACTCGAGCTCCGCCTTGGCGCGAACCGCTGGCAGGTCGAGGCCCAGCCCGGGCAGGCCGAGCTGCTGGGTGCCGTCCTGCGCTGGCGCAGCGCCCGCTGGGAACAGAGCGAGGGCGCCCCCCCCCAGGCCACGCTGGACGCCGAGGTTGAACCGCTGCGCGTGGCCGATCTGCTGGCGCGTCTGCAGCCCGATTTCGGCTGGGGCGGCGATCTGCGCATGGGCGCCCGCGCCCTGGTGCGGAGCAGCCCGGACTTCAGCGCCCGCATCGAGATCGCCCGCACCGAGGGTGACCTGCAGGTGAGCGAATTCGGCATCGTGCAGTCGCTGGGCCTGGGCGAGGTCCGCATCGGGCTCGAAGCCTCGAACGGTCTGTGGCGGCTCACGGAACGGATCGACGGACGCAACCTCGGCCGCCTGAGCGGCGAGCAGAGCCTGCGCACCTCGCCCCTGGCGCTCTGGCCCGAGGCCCGGGATCCGGTCGAAGGCCAGATCAGTGCGCAGGTGGAGAACCTGGGCGCCTGGGGGGGTTGGGTCCCGGCCGGCTGGCGGCTGGCCGGGCAGATCGACGCTGCGCTGCGGGTGGCCGGTCGCTTCGGCGCGCCGGAGCTCATCGGCGAGGTCCGCGGGCGCCAGGTCGGCCTGCGCAATGCGCTGGAAGGGGTGGTGCTGACCGACGGCGAGCTCGACCTGCGCTTCGACGGCGACACCGCGCGCCTGGGCCAGCTGCGCTTCAAGGCCGGCAGCGGCAGCGTGGCGCTGAGCGGCGAGGCGCGGCTGGGCGAGACGCCGCAGCTCGATCTGCAGCTGCAGGCCGATCGCGCCACCCTGCTCGGCCGGGTCGACCGCCGGGTGGTGGTCAGCGGCCGGTCCCGCCTGAGGGCCGATCCCCAGCAGCTGACCGTGAACGGCGACCTGCGGGTCGACGAAGGCCTGATCGACATCACCCGCAGCGACGCGCCGACCCTGGGCGATGACGTCAGCGTGCGCCGCCGTGGCGACAGCGCCGAGGCGCAGGCAGCCCAGGTCACCCCCAGCCCGGCCCGGGCAATGGTGGTCAACCTGGGCATCGACCTCGGGCCGCGCCTGCTGCTGCGCGGGCGCGGCATCGACACGCGCCTGGGCGGCGAGCTGCGCCTGACCACGCCGGGCGGGCGGTTGACCGCGCGCGGCGAGATCCGCGCCGAGGGCGGCACCTACGAGGCCTACGGCCAGAAGCTCGAGATCGCCCGCGGCGTGATCACCTTCATCGGGCCCATCGACAACCCCCGGCTCGACATCGAGGCCATTCGCGCCCGCTCCGACACGCGGGTCGGCGTGACGGTGGGCGGCAGCGTGCAGTCGCCGCGGGTGCGCCTGTTCTCCGACCCCGAGCTGCCCGCCACCGAGAAGCTGGCCTTGCTGGTCACCGGGCGCAGCTACGGCAACCTGGCCGGGGCCGACACCCTGCTGCTGCAGCGGGCCGCCTTCGCGCTGCTGGCGGGCGATGGCAGCGGCGCCACCGACTTCAACGTGGCCCGCCTGCTGCAACTCGACGAGCTCTCGGTGCGGCAGAGCGACGGCGTGCTGCGCGACACCGTCTTCACCCTGGGCAAGCAGATCTCCGACCGCGTCTATCTCGGCTACGAACGCGGCCTCAACGCCGCCACCGGCAACTGGCAGCTGATCTACCGCATCGCCCAGCGCTTCACGCTGCGGGCGCAGTCGGGCGACGATTCCGCGCTGGACCTGATCTGGCTGTTCCGCTGGAACTGATAACGCCGGGTCCCAGGTCCTTGGCCCCCTAGAATCATGCGCAACGAGTGCGCACTGCACGAACGCCATGCAGCGCATTCCAGCGCCGCCGCGAGAGGCCTGGGTCATGGATGCACCGTCGAACGCCGATCTCACTGCCCGTCCGGGCCGCCGCCGCAAGCGGTCAATGGGGTCGCTCAGGGCCGCCGCGCTGCTGGCCTTGGTCACGCCTGCTGGCGCAAACGAACTGGCGGAGCTCGGCCTTGAGCAGCTGATGCAGCTGCGCGTGGTCGGTGCCTCGCGCTACGAACAGCGCCAGGCCGATGCGCCGGCCGCCGTGAGCGTCATCACCCGCGAAGAGATCCGCGCCTTCGGCTGGCGCACCCTCGACCAGGCCCTGGCCAGCCTGCCCGGCGTCCACCTCAACTACGACCGCCAGTACAGCCACCTGGGCACGCGGGGCTTCGCGCTGCTCGGTGACTTCAACACCCGCGTGCTGCTGACCGTCGACGGCAGCCGTCTGAATGACCCGCTCTATGACGGAGCGGCCGTGGGGCACGAACTGCCGCTTGATCTTGATCTGGTGGAGCGCATCGAGTTCATCCCAGGACCCGGGGGTGCGGTCTACGGGCAGAACGCCATGTTCGGCGTGGTCAACCTGGTCACGCGCTCCGGTGCCGAGGTGGGAGGTGTGGAACTGGCGGCCGCCCACCAGCACCCGCAATCGCTGCGCGAGGGACGCGCAAGCTGGGGGGGCCGTCTCGAGAACGGAGCCGACCTGCTGCTGTCGGTTTCGGGAGTGCGCGCGCGGGGCGAGGACCTGCGCCTGGATTTCGGCGCCACCGGCATCTCGGGGGTGGCACGTGGCCTCGATGGCGAGCGGGCGGGCCAGTTCATGGCCCGCGGCGCGCTGGGCGCGTGGCAGGCGCTGCTGCTCCATGGCGAGCGCCGCAAGGACGACCCGACCGGCGCCTTCCTGTCCGACCCGCTCACTCCGGGCCAGTACCAGCGCGACGAGCTGACCCTTGCACACCTGCGGCTGAAAGACGCCCCGCTCGGCGATCAGCTCCGGATCTCGGGCAGCGTGATCGCGGGCGAGCAGCGCTACCGCGGCGAATTCGTCTACGGCACGCCCGTGCTGAGCCTGGGCTCCAGCAGCTGGCGCGGCACCGAGTGGCAGTTGGTGTCGACAGCGATCCCGGACCACACGCTGTTGATGGGATTCGAGTTCCAGGACAACCGGCGGATCGACCAGTCCGGCTACGACCCCACACAAGCGGGACCGGGCGTTCGCATCGCGTCGCCGGGCCACCGCACGGGCGTGTACGCGCAGGACGAGTGGCGGCTGGGCCCTGCGCTGGCCACCACACTGGGCCTGCGGCTGGACCGCAACAGCCGCGAGGGCGCCGAGATCAGCCCCCGCGCCGCGGTGATCTGGCAGTTCGACGCCGCCACCACGTTCAAGGCGCTCTACGGCGGCGCCCATCGCGCCCCCAACGCCTACGAGAGCCAGCTCGACGACGGCGTCTCGATCAGGGCCAACCCCGCGCTCAAGGGCGAGCGCATCCGCACACTGGAGCTGGTGGCCGACCACCGCCTGAGCACCCACCTCGCCGTGCGCGCCTCGGCCTACCACTGGGACCTTCGGGATCTGGTCACCCTGGGCACCGAACCGGTGAGCGGTTTGCCCCAGTACCGCTCGGGCCAACCGCTGCGGGCCACCGGGCTGGAGCTCTCCCTCGACCGGACCTGGGACGTGGGGGCTCGTCTGCGCGGCAGCCTCTCAACGCAGGACGTCCAGACCAGCGACGTGGGCCGGCCACCGAGCTCGCCCCGCGTGCTGGCACGTCTGGCGCTCTCGGCGCCGCTGCCGATGGCAGGCTGGCGCGCCGCCTACGAGTTCCGCTTCGACGACCGCCAGCGCATGCTCGGTGGCAGCGAGGTCGGGAGCTTCGCCCTGTCCGACCTGCGCCTGAGCAGCACCGGGCTCGCCCCGGGGCTGGAGCTCGCGATCAGCGTGCGCAACCTGTTCGACAAGCGCTACAGCCTGCCGATGAGCGACACCAACTGGCAGCCCGCGCTGGAACAGGACGGGCGCAGCCTGCGCGTGGCCCTGCTCTACGCCTTCTGAGTGCGCTGCAACCTTAGCCCACGGCGCCGTTTCGCCATGCCCTGGACCCTTCCCACCATCGACTGGCCGGTCGCCCGCAGGGGCGGGCCCCGACCCCTCGACAAGGGCGCCACGGACGCCAAGGACAACGCTGCCGGAAGGACGGGTGCGGGACCGTTCAGGCGCCTGGCGCGCCTGCTGATGGTCTGGCCACTGGGCTCGGCGCTGCTTGTGGTCGCAGAGGGAGTCGGCGCCGCCGATCTGCCCGAATACCGCCTGAAGGCGGCCTTCCTGTACAACTTTGCCGTCTACACCGACTGGCCAGCCGACAGCGATGACACGCTGACGCTGTGCATCCTCGGCCAGGACCCCTTCGGCGCCGAGATCGACGGTCTCGACGGGCGACAGGTCGGGTCACGCAGGCTCATGCTCAGGCGTCTGCCCGATGCCACCACGGCCCGGAACTGCCAGATCCTCTTCATCGCCGCCTCGGCGATCGGCAGCGCGTCGCAGCTCACCCACGCACTGCAGGGGCATCCGGTGCTCACCGTCGCCGACAGCCCGAACGCCGCCCGGGCGGGCGTGGGCATCAACATGCTGATGAAGGACGCCAAGGTGTCTTTCGAGGTCAACCTCAAGGCCGTGCAGCAGGGCGGTCTGGGCCTGAGTTCCAAGCTGCTGCGGCTGGCCCGCGAGGTGTATCAGTGAGTGCGGCCGCCCGCAGGGGTCCGGGAGCGCGGCGATGAGGGCCCTGCTGCCTGCGCTCTCGATCCGCTGGCGGATCATCGCGGTCTCGGTGGCCACCGCCGCACTCAGCCTGGCGGCAGCCTCGGCGATCTTCATCGCAAGCCAGACCCACGCCGCCCACGAGGCGATCGAATCCTCGTCGATGGCGCTGGCACGCGTCACGGCCATCACCGCCTCGGCGGCGCTGGCCTTCCGTGACGAGGCGGCCGCCGCCGAGATCGCGTCGGCGCTCGCCCAGGAGGCCGACGTGCTGGCCGTCGAGATCTACCTCCCCAACGGCAGCCTCTTCGCAGCCGCCTACAGCCGGGAGCCGGGCTTCGGGTCGCTGGTGGGCGGGCTGCGCGCCTCGGCGACCACGCGGCCCCACTACCGTGATGGTGCGGGGCCCAAGGCGCCGGCGCTCGAGTGGTCGAAGGACGGCTATCTGGTCTTGGAACACCCGATCGCCGTGGACCGAATGACCGTGGGTCACCTCGACCTGACGGTGTCAGACAGCCGACTGCAGGCCGTCCTGCGCCGGCAGCTCGGGCTCGCCGGGCTGGCCTTCGCCGGTGCGCTGCTGGTGGCCTACCTGCTGGCCTCGCGCATGCAGCGCATCATCTCGGCGCCGCTGGAGAGCCTGCTGTCGACCATGCGCGAGGTCTCGGGCCGTGCCGACTACTCGCTGCGTGCCCCGAAGCCCAGCGAGGACGAGACCGGCGCGCTGATCGACGGCTTCAACGCCATGCTGGGCCAGGTCCAGACGCGAGATGCGGCGCTCGAGCAGGCGGTCGTCAAGCTCGAGGCGGCCCGGGCCCTGGCCGACGAGGCCAACGCGGCGAAATCAAACTTCCTGGCGACCATGAGCCACGAGATCCGCACGCCGATGAACGGCGTGCTGGGCATGGTCGAGCTGCTGCTGGGCACCGATCTCGACACGCAGCAGCGGCAGTTCGCCCAGACGATCAGCCACTCGGGCCAGGCCCTGCTGATCATCATCAACGACATACTGGACTACTCCAAGATCGAGGCCGGGATGCTCGAGCTCGAGCACACCGAGTTCGACCTCGCGGAGTGTGCTGAGGACATCGCCGCCCTGTTGGCCGGCAGCGCGCAGAAGAAGGGTGTGGAGCTCATCGTCCGCCTCGCACCCGATCTCCCGAGCCGGGTGGTGGGCGATCCGGGGCGACTGCGCCAGGTGCTTCTCAACCTCGTGAGCAACGCGGTGAAATTCACTCTCGATGGCGAGATCGAGATCTCCGCGCACGTGGTCCGGGCCGAGGCCCAGGCGGTTCAGCTGCGCCTGGACGTGCGCGACACCGGCATCGGTATCGATGCGGCCACGAGCGAGCACCTCTTCCAACCCTTCGTGCAGGCCGACAGCTCCACCACACGCCGCTTCGGCGGCAGCGGCCTCGGGCTGTCGATCGCCCGCCGGTTGGCGACGCTGATGGGCGGAGACATCGAGGTCGCCAGCGAGCCCGGGCGGGGCTCCACCTTCGCTTTCACGGCGCGACTGGCGCTGCCGGCCCGACCGGCCGCCGCTGGTGTGGCGGCCCATGCACCGGCCCGCGCGCTGGCGGGCCAGCGGCTGCTGGTGGTGGACGACAGCATGGCCAGCCGCACGGCGCTGACCGCCCAGGCCGCCAGCTGGCAGATGAAGGCGGACGGGGCCGCCAGCGCCGAGGCGGCACTGGCGATGCTGCGGCGCGCGGCCGCCGTGGGTGCGCCCTACGAGGTTGCGCTCATCGACCTGAGCATGCCTGGGGTCGACGGTTTGCAGCTCGTGCGCGAGCTGCAATCCGACGCGGCGATCCGGGGTCTCAGGACCGTGCTGATGACATCGGCCAACGTGCTGGCCGGCGCCCACCAGGCGCAGGCATGGGGCGTGGACGGTGTGGTGTCGAAACCGCCGCGGCTGAGCCTGCTGTTCGACACCCTGGCCGGCCACACCGAGGCGAGCACCGCGGTCGCCACGCCGCGAGGTGCCCGCGAGGAGCGAGCGGCGCCGACGCCGCCCGCCAACGCTGCTGTGCACGTGCTGGTCGCCGAGGACAACCTCGTGAACCAGCACGTCGCCCTGGCCATGCTCGACCGGCTGGGTTGCACCTGTGAATTCGCCGACGATGGCCTGCAGGCGGTGGCGGCCTTCGAGGCCGGTCATTGCGACCTGATCCTGATGGATGTCCAGATGCCCGGGCTCGACGGCCTGGACGCCGCACGGCGGATCCGCGCCATCGAGCGGGAGCGGGGCCTGGCGCCGCGGCCCATCATCGCGCTGACAGCCAACGCGCTGTCGGGCGATCGCGAGGCCTGCCTGGAGGCCGGCATGAGCGACTACCTCAGCAAGCCCTTCACCCACGAGGCGCTGCGGGACATGATCGACCGGCACGTGGACCGCCGGGGTTGACGGGCAGGAGCAGCGAGCCGGGTCAGCCCGCAGCAGCTGCGGCGGGCCGGGCCGGCCCCTCAGCCCCCTCCTACAATCCAGACCACCGGCCACCGTAGTTCAATGGATAGAACGGCCGCCTCCTAAGCGGCAGATACAGGTTCGATTCCTGTCGGAGGCACTTTGTTGAAACGTCGGAGCGCTTCCAGAACAGAGTCAGTGGACTCTCAACTCTTGCTGCATGCGATGCCCCAGAGAGTGCTCTGGTCCGAATCGGCCGGGATCAAACGCCAATCTGCAAACGCCCGAGTGGTGCGAACTAGCTCACCCTGCCCAATGTTTTCGCTGTACCAACTAGACAAAATCGTACGACTTCTTCGCGCAGCGCAATCGTATTCATTGTGGTCTTTCATGCTTCGAAAGGAGGCCCCAGCGGGTCCGTTGACGCCACTTGCGTAGTCGTACAAAACGGACATCGTCACGACGCTTTCACCAAGGCGGACAGTCGTCTTGTCTACGAATAGCGTCGACGAGCCGCGGCTTGGGCCGACCTCCACCCAATCGGCAGTGATCGATGTAGTTGCCGGTCTCTGTTGAGAGATCCCGATGGGAGATAGCGCATGGACATGTGAAGGCAATAGATCCACCGCAGGAGTGCCACACCCGGCGAGCACTGCTGCAAGCGGCACCGAGAGG
>CAISYQ010000222.1 GCA_903889735.1 uncultured Methylibium sp. | reverse complement strand
GATGCCGTCCAGGCCCTCGAGCACCGGCTGCTGCGGGCGCCCCGCGCCCAGGAAGTGGCCCAGGCGCTGGGTTGGCCGCTCGTGAAATTTCACCGCTGCATGGTGGACGCGGGGGCCTTACCCTTGCGCTTGGGCGACCTGTCCCTGGAGTCGCACCCCGACGCGGGTGCTGGCGCCCAGGCCGGCGAGGCCTTCGACGGCGTGGCGGACGATGGCAACGGCCCGGAGCAGGTCCTGCAGCGGCTTCAGCGCCAGGCCGCGCTCCAGGCCGCATTCGCTGCGCTGCAGGGCCGTGAGCGGTTGATGATGGACCTGATCTATGTGCACGGCCTCGACCATGGCAGCGCCGCGGCCGCGCTGGGTGTTTCGCCGGGGCGGGTCTCGCAGATGCACACGGCCGTGATCCAGGCCCTGCGCCTGCGGCTGCGGCACATCTGAGCGAGGCCCCGATGCGCACCACGCCACAATGGGGACGCGGCCTCGTCTGCAGCTTGGCGCACCGCGACCCGGCACCCCCCCCTGGCCCTGAGGCCGTATCCACCCGGAAAGCCCATGACCCTGCTCCTCCTCGGACTCCTGATCTTCCTCGGCACGCACTCGCTGCGCATCGTGGCCGAACCCTGGCGCCAGGCCCAGCGGGCGCGCCTCGGCGAGAACGCCTGGAAGGGTCTGGTCTCGGTGGCCTCGCTGGCCGGTTTCGCGCTCATCGTCTGGGGTTACGGCCTGGCGCGGCAGGCGCCCGTGGTGTTGTGGACGCCGCCGGTGGCCACGCGGCATCTCGCGGGTCTGCTGATGCTCGTGTCCTTCGTGATGCTGGCGGCCACCTATGTCCCGCGCAATGTCATCAAGGCCCGGCTGCGTCACCCCATGGTGCTGGGCGTGAAGGTCTGGGCCCTTGCCCACCTGCTGGCCAACGGCAACCTGGCCGACCTGCTGCTGTTCGGCAGCTTCCTCGCCTGGGCGGTGATGAGCTTTCGGGCGGCGCGAGGCCGCGACCGCGCTGCCGGCACCGTCTACCCGGCGGGCACGGCCTTTGGCACGGCGGCCACCGTTGTGGCCGGTCTGCTGGCCTGGGGCGGCTTCGCCTTCTGGGCCCACACGGCCTGGATCGGGGTGCGGCCTTTCGGCTAGAACTGCCGCGGTGCGGGGGTGATCACCCCCACCCGGGTGCCCCCTTCAAGGGGCGCCGTTTCCCTCCCTCCGGGCGATGGTGGCGGACGACCGTGCCGCAGAACATGGCGCCATCCGAACCCAGGAGGCGACCATGAACCACCCGCTCCACAGTCTGCCGGCCCGCCGCGCGGGGCTTTTCGCATCGACGCTTTCAGCCACCCCGGCGGGTGCCTTGCCGGCCGCTTTCAAGCCGTCCCCCGCGGCCTTGCCAGCGGCATCGCGGGCGGGGGCCCCAGTCCGCCCGCCCGAGCCCCTGCCCTTGCCGTTGCCCGATGAGGGACCGACCGCGTTCTTGGGCTGGTTCGATTCGAGCCGAGAGCTGCGCGACGGCCTGCATGTGATCGAGCATGCGGCCCCGATCGGCGGGTTGGGGCCCTGGCTGCGATGAGCGAGAAGACGGCCTTGTCGGCCGTGTTCACCAGGGAATTTGTGCGCCCCGGTGGTCGCGAAACCCCCCGCTGTCGGCGGGGCCCAGGCGTTCCATCACCCCGAGCAGGCAGCGCGCGGACTCATCGGGCGCCAGGGCGTCGGGTGCGTCGGTGCCGATCACCGGCGCGGTCAGGGGGCTGCGCACCGTGCCGGGCTGCAGCGCCACCAGCACGGCGG
>CAISYQ010000221.1 GCA_903889735.1 uncultured Methylibium sp. | reverse complement strand
GCGTGGCGCCGGATGTGGCGGCTTTCGACAACTTGCTGGCGCGCATCAGCCAGGCCTATGCCGACACCGACCAGGACCGCTACCTGCTGGAGCGCACCCAGGCCGTTGCATCGCTGGAGATGGCCGAGCTCAACACGGCCCTGCAGGCCAGCCAGGCCCGCCTGAGCAGCCTGCTTGACCTGTCGTCCGACTGGGTCTGGGAGCAAAACCCCAAGGGCCGGTTCACCTTCGTGTCCGACTCCATGGCCCAGCGAACCGGGCTGGACAACGTCATCTTGCTGGGCCAGACCTTCACCACCAGCGGCGCCTTGCGCATGGCCGGGCCAGACCTCACCCGCTGGCTGGGCCACCTGCACCGCCGCGAGGCGTTCCGCGATGTCACCTTCGAGGCGACGACCGCTGGTGGTGCCCCGTGCCACATGAGCGTCAGCGGCGAGCCCTGGTTTGATGGCCTGCAGTTCAAAGGCTTTCGCGGCGTGGGCGTGGACGTGACCAAGGCGGTGGAAGCCGATCGCCGGGTGCAGGAAATGGCCCGCCGCCGACTGCAGGCGCAACTCGATTTCACCTCGCGTCTGCTCGACGTGAACCCCACGCCGGTGTTCGTCAAGGATGAGATCGGACGCTTCATCAACGTCAATGCCGCCTGGCTGGCGCTGATGGGTTTCACGCTCAGTCAGGTGGTTGGCCGCAATTCCACCGAGTTGTTTGGCGAAGAAGGCCCCATGCACAGCGAGCATGACGAGCGGCTGCTGCAGTCTGAAGAGCCGGTGCGCTACGAGAACCGCCTGCTCCGGCCCGGACGCACGCCGCGCGACACGGTGGTCACCAAGGTGCGCTTCACCCATGCCGACGGCAGCCCCGCCGGCATCATCGGCAGCATCGTCGACGTGACCGAGTTCCGCGAGGCCGAGCGCGCCACCCGTGACGCCCGCGACGCGGCCGAAGCGGCCAACCGCGCCAAGTCCGAGTTCATCGCCAACATCAGCCACGAGCTGCGCACGCCGCTGCAATCGATCGTCGGGTTCTCGGAGCTGGGTGCCACCCGCGCCAAGGACCAGCCTCGCTGGCAAGAGATGTTCCGCGACATCCACGATGGCGGCATGCGCATGCTGCACCTGGTCAATGCCCTGCTCGACCTGTCCAAGGCCGGGGACAGGTCGGCATCGCTGTCGCTGAAGCGACTGGACCTGTCGCTCGTGGCCGCCAGCGTGCTCAAGGAGCTGTGGCCACTGGCCGAGCAGCGCGGGGTGCGGTTCGAGCTTGGCCTGGCACAAGGCACGGTGTTCGGGCGGGTCGACGAGTTCCGGTTTCAGCAGGTGCTGCGCAACCTGTTGGCCAATGCCTTGCGCTTTGCGCCGCCCGGTAGCGCCATTGAGCTGCACGGGCAGGACCTGGGCGCCGACGGCGTGGCCTTGCAGGTGCGCGACCATGGCCCCGGCATCCCGCCCACCGAGCTGGAGAGCATCTTCAACCCCTTCGTGCAGAGCAGCCGCACCCGCGACGGCTCAGGCGGCACCGGCCTGGGCCTGACCATCTGCCGCAAGATCGTCGATGCCCACGGCGGGCGCGTGCATGCGGTCAATGCCG
>CAISYQ010000220.1 GCA_903889735.1 uncultured Methylibium sp. | reverse complement strand
CTGGAGCGCGCGCTGTCGCAAGGCGTCAAGGCCTTCGAGCCCGGGCTGCTGGCACGCGCCAATCGCGGCTTTCTGTACATCGACGAAGTCAACCTGCTGGAAGACCATCTGGTCGACCTGCTGATCGACGTGGCCGCCTCGGGCGAGAACGTGGTCGAGCGTGAAGGCCTGAGCGTGCGCCACCCCGCGCGCTTCGTGCTGGTGGGCAGCGGCAACCCCGAAGAAGGCGAGCTGCGTCCCCAGCTGCTCGATCGCTTTGGCTTGTCGGTCGAGGTCAAGACACCGACCGATCTGGCTTCGCGTGTGGAAGTGGTGCGCCGGCGCGACCAGTTCGAGCGCGATTCCGAGGGCTTTTCCAAGAAGTGGAAGAAAGAAGACGAGCGCGTGCGCCAGAGCATCGTCAAGGGCAAGCAACACCTGGCGAATGTGGACGTGCCCGATGCGGCGCTCGAGCGCGCTGCGCAGCTGTGCATGGCACTGGGCACCGACGGCCTGCGCGGCGAGCTCACCCTGATCCGCGCGGCCCGCGCCCTGGCCGCGCTGGACGGCGACGCCCTGGTCGGCGACCAGCACCTGCGCCGCGTCGCGCCGCCCGCGCTGCGCCACCGCCTGCGCCGCAATCCGCTCGACGACGCGGGCTCCGGCGTGCGGGTCGAGCGCGCCCTGGCCGAACAGTTCGGGGCATGAGCCCGCCGGGCGGGCCGGACACCACTGCGGCCCTCAGCCCCTGGGCCGATGCGGCCTGTGCGGCCGCGCTGCTGGCGGTCGATCCGGTGGGCCTGGGCGGGGCCGTACTCCGGTCACCGGCCGGGGCGGTGCGCGACCACTGGCTCGGGCTGCTGCGAGGCCTGCTGCCCGAGGGCACACCGCTGAGGCGCGTGCCGCTGCACATCCACGACGAACGCCTGCTGGGCGGTCTGGACCTGGCCGCCACCCTGCAGGCCGGTCGGCCGGTCGCCCAGCGCGGTCTGCTGGCCGAGGCCGACGGCGGCCTGGTGCTGCTGGCCATGGCCGAGCGGCTCTCGGGCTCGACCGTCGCCAAGCTGAACGCGGTGATCGACACCGGCGAGGTGGTGCTGGAGCGCGATGGCCTGGCGCTGCGGCGCGCCACCCGCTTCGGCGTGGTGGCGCTCGACGAGGGCATTGAGGACGAGGAGCGCCTGCCCGCCCCGCTGGCCGACCGCCTGGCCTTCCGCCTGCAGCCGGGCCCCCGCGTGGCGGACGACGCCCCTGCGGGCACCCCCGACGAGCGTGCGCTCTGGCAGCCGGCCGACATCGCCGCCGCCCGCGCCGCGCTGCCCCGGGTGGCTGCCAGCGACGAGATCCTCGAGGCACTGTGCGCCGCGGCGCTGGCCCTGGGCATCGACTCGGCCCGCGCGCCGCTGCTGGCCCTGCGCGCGGCCTGTGCCATCGCGGCGCTCGACGGCCGCGAACTCGTCAGCCCCGACGACGCCGCGCTGGCGGCTCGCCTGGTGCTGGGGCCGCGCGCCACCCGCCTGCCCGCGCAGGCGCCGCCTGAGCCGGAGGAAAACCAGGAGCCACCTGACGAAGCCCCTGACAGCGACGCGGACCACCCGCCGCCGGAACCCCCTGAGCCGCCGGAGGGCGAAGAAGACGACACCGCCACCCCGCCCGAGGGTGCGATCGACGAGCTGGTGCTGGAGGCCGCCCGCGCCGCCATCCCCGCGGGCCTGCTGGCCGCGCTGGCAGGGGGCGAGGCGCCCCGCTCGGGCGGGGCGTCG
>CAISYQ010000219.1 GCA_903889735.1 uncultured Methylibium sp. | reverse complement strand
GGCCGGAATTGACGCGCACGAAAGCGATGCGGTCGCGATGCGCCGGGTCCATGTTGGCCTGCACCTTGAAGACCACGCCCGAGAAGCCGCTGAAGGCGGGCGGAATCTCCACGTCGCTGCCATCGGCCCGCGTGACATGGCGCGCCGCTGGCGGCGGGGCCAGGTCCACCAGCGCGTCCAGCACCTCCTGCACGCCGAAAGTGTTGACGCCGGAACCGAAGAACACCGGCGTCTGCCGGGCCCCGACGAAGGCCGCCTCGTCGAAGCCGGGGGCGGCGCCGGTCAGCAGCTCGATGGTCGATTCGGCCTGCTCGAAGTCCTGCCCGAAGCGCGCCCGCAGCGCATCGGCCTGGGTCAGGGGGACGATCTCGTCACGGCCCTCGCCCTCCTGGTCGCTGCGCTTGTCGGCGCCGGCCTTGAAGAGGCGCATCTGCTGGCGCCGCAGATCGACGATGCCGCCAAAGGCCTTGCCCTGGCCCACCGGCCAGGTCATGGGCACGCAGGGCATGCCCAGCTCCTGCTCGATCTCGTCGAGCAGCTCCAGCGGCTCCTTGCCCTCGCGGTCCATCTTGTTGACGAAGGTCATGATCGGCGTGCCGCGCTGGCGGCAGACCTCGATCAGCCGCCGCGTCTGCGGCTCCACGCCGTTGGCCGCGTCGATCACCATCAGCGCCGAATCCACCGCCGTGAGCACCCGGTAGGTGTCCTCGGAGAAGTCCTTGTGGCCGGGGGTGTCGAGCAGGTTGATGACGCAGTCGCGGTAGAGCATCTGCATGACCGAGTTGGCCACCGAGATGCCGCGCTGCTTCTCGATCTCCATCCAGTCGGAGGTGGCGTGGCGGCTGGCCTTGCGGGCCTTCACGCTGCCGGCGATGTGGATGGCGCCCGAGAACAGCAACAGTTTCTCGGTCAGCGTGGTCTTGCCGGCGTCGGGGTGGGAAATGATCGCGAAGGTGCGGCGGCGACGCACCTCGGTCGAGAGCGGGAGATCGGACACGGTGGGGGGGCTCGGTACAGGCTCGGTTCGGGGGCGCCAAGGGTGATCATCGGGTCAACCCGAGGGCGAACCCGGTATTGTCGCTAGAATGCGCGCTCTTTCGAGGAGCGTTGCGACCCCGCCCGGGGCCAGGCTCGAGAGACATCCTTCGATGCAACGGCGCTCACCCGCAGGCCCCCGGCCGCCGGTGAGACGCAAGCGCCCTCCCCCCGGTCCGGCCTGTGGTCCCCTTTGTCACCAGGAGACCCTCCATGAACGCCGTTCTGAAACCGTTGCACACCACCGATTACCACGTTGCCGACCTGTCGCAAGCCGACTGGGGCCGCAAGGAAATCAAGATCGCCGAGACCGAGATGCCCGGCCTGATGGCGATCCGCCAGGAATTCGCCGCCAGCCAGCCGCTCAAGGGCGCACGCATCACCGGCTCGCTGCACATGACCATCCAGACCGCCGTGCTGGTGGAGACGCTGCAAGCCCTGGGTGCCGACGTGCGCTGGGCCTCCTGCAACATCTTCTCGACCCAGGACCACGCCGCTGCCGCCCTGGTCATCGCCGGCACGCCGGTGTTCGCCTACAAGGGCGAGACGCTGACCGACTACTGGGACTACACCCACCGGATCTTCGAGTTCGGCGCTGCCGGTACGGCCGGTGAAGGCCCGAACATGATCCTGGATGACGGCGGCGACGCCACGCTGCTGATGCACCTGGGCAAGAAGGCCGAGAAGGACGCCTCGGTCATCGCCCACCCGGGGAGCGAAGAGGAGACCTGTCTGTTCGATGCGATCAAGGCCAAGCTCGCGCTGGATCCGACCTGGTACAGCCGCAAGAGCGCCCAGATCATCGGCGTGACCGAAGAGACCACCACCGGCGTACTGCGCCTGAACGAGATGGCGGCCAAGGGCGCCCTGATGTTCCGCGCCATCAACGTGAACGACTCGGTGACCAAGAGCAAGTTCGACAACCTCTACGGCTGCCGTGAGTCGCTGGTCGACAGCATCAAGCGCGCCACCGACGTGATGATCGCCGGCAAGGTGGCGGTCGTGGCCGGCTACGGCGATGTGGGCAAGGGCTCGGCCCAGGCCCTGCGCGCCCTCAGCGCCCAGGTCTGGGTGACCGAGATCGACCCCATCAACGCCCTGCAGGCGGCGATGGAAGGCTACAAGGTCGTGACCATGGAGTACGCCGCCGACAAGGCCGACATCTTCGTGAGCGCCACCGGCAACAAGAACGTCATCCGCTACGAGCACATGTCGGCGATGAAGGACGAGGCCATCGTCTGCAACATCGGCCACTTCGACAACGAGATCGATGTCGCCGCGCTTGAGCAGTGCCGCTGGGACGAGATCAAGCCCCAGGTCGACCATGTCGTCTTCCCCGACGGCAAGAAGATCATCCTGCTGGCCAAGGGGCGCCTCGTGAACCTGGGCTGCGCCACCGGCCACCCGAGCTTCGTGATGTCCTCGAGCTTCGCGAACCAGACCATCGCGCAGATCGAGCTCTTCACCAAGCAGGACCACTACGAGAACGGCAAGGTCTACGTGCTGCCCAAGCACCTGGACGAAAAGGTTGCGCGCCTGCACCTGAAGAAGGTCGGCGCGATGCTGACCGAGCTGACCGATGAGCAGGCGTCCTACATCGGCGTGAGCAAGGCCGGCCCGTACAAGGCCGACACCTATCGCTACTGATCGACCGCTGCACGGCCGCGGCTGGGGCCGGCGCCAGGGAACCCCCTGGCGCCGGCCTGCGCTGTGGCGTCCGGATCCGGCATCGCTGGATCCGGACACGGCGAGATGACCCAAGGACTGTCCATGCGAGCCGATCAACTGCTGCTCCAACGGGGCTTGGCGCCCACGCGCTCGGCCGCCCAACGGCTGATCGAGCGCGGCGCGGTCGAACGCGGCACGCCGCAAGGCTGGAGCCGACTGCGCAAGACCGGCGAGGACCTCCCCGAGGCCACCGAGCTGCGCATCACCGACGATGCCGAGCTGCGCTGGGTATCGCGCGGCGGCCTCAAGCTCGACGCCGCGCTGGCGCGCACCGGCATCGCCGTGCAGGGCAAGACCTGCCTGGACGCTGGCCAGGGCACCGGCGGTTTCACCGAGGTGCTGTTGGCGCGCGGCGTCAGCAGGGTCGTGGGCGTGGACGTCGGCCGCGGTCAGCTCCATCCCTCGCTGCGCGACCACGCCCAGGTCACGGCGCTGGAGGGCGTCAACGCCCGCAGCCTCACGCGCGAGGCGCTGGGTGCGGCGATGCCGGCCGATGGCTTCGACCTGATCGTTGCCGACCTGAGCTTCATCCCTCTGACCACCGTGCTGCCGGCCCTCGTGCCGCTGCTGGCGCCTGAGGGCCAGCTGCTCGCACTGGTCAAGCCGCAGTTCGAGCTGCAGCCCAAGGACATCGGCAAGGGCGGGCTGGTCAAGCACCCGGCCTCCTACGGCGAGGTCGAGCGCAAGCTGCGCAATGCCTGTGGCGACTTGGGCCTGGACGTGCTGGACTGGCTGGAGAGCGCCGTCACCGGTGGTGACGGCAACCGTGAATTCTTTGTGCGGGCGGCGGCCGAGTCACCGCCTGCGGAATCTTTGACATGAGCGAATCCCCATCCTTCGAGCTGCCGGTGCCGGTCAGCTACGAGTTCTTCCCGCCCAACACCGAGGCTGGCAGCGTCAAGCTCAAGACCGTGGTGCAGGAGCTGGGCGTGACCCAGCCCGAATTCTTCAGCGTCACCTATGGTGCGGGGGGTTCAACCCGCGACCGAACCCTGTCGACCGTGATGGACATCGCCGCCCAGGGCTTCGAGGCGGCGCCCCACCTTTCGTGCATCGGCTCCACGCGGGAAGGCATCGCCGCCATCCTGGCCAGCTACCGCGCACAGAACATCCGCCGGCTGGTGGCGCTGCGCGGCGACCTGCCCAGCGGCACGGCGACCGCGGGCGAGTTCCGCTACGCCAGCGAGCTGATCAGCTTCATCCGCGAGACACAGGCGAGTGAGTCCCACCCACCGCTGCACATCGAGGTGGCCGCCTATCCCGAGTGCCACCCACAGCAGCGCTATGCGCGGCGCGACGTCGAGCATTTCGCGAACAAGGTGAAAGCCGGGGCCGACGCCGCCATCACGCAGTTCTTCTTCAACCCCGACGCCTACTTCCACTTCGTGGAGGAGGCGCGCGCGCTGGGCGTCGAGGTGCCGATCGTGCCGGGCATCATGCCCTTCCACAACTACGCGCGCATCGCGCAGTTCGCGATGCGCGATGGCATCGAGATCCCGCGCTGGGTGGCCCTGAAGATGGAGGGCTACATGGACGACGCCGCCTCCATCCGCGCCTTTGGCCTGGACGTGATCACGCGCCTGTGCGAGCGCCTGATCGCGGGCGGCGCGCCGTCGATCCATTTCTACACGCTCAACCAGTCGGCGCTGGCGCTGGAGATTTGCCGAAGGCTCAGCCACCCGCGCTGAGCTGGCACCGAGACCGGGGCATTCGGGCGCAGCACCCATCAGGACTTCGGTTCTTGATGCAGCGCAACATCAGCGTTGAGGGCGGGGTTTCCAATGAAACCAACCTCAACACCGATGGAATCCTCATGAGCAAGAAAGCAATCGTCGCAAGCTTGACCGCCCTGGCCTGCATCGCGGCCGGGACGGCTCACGCCCAGGACAGCGGCGACTGGGTGCTTCGCCTGCGGGCTCTGCACCTCAACAGCGCCAACAACGACGACACGGGCCTGGGTCTCAGCGTCAACGACAAATGGTTCCCCGAGCTCGACGTCAGCTATTTCCTCACGCCCAACTGGGCGGCCGAGTTGGTGTTGACCTACCCGCAGAGACATGACCTGCGACTGGCCGGCAACAAGATCGGAACGCTCAAGCACCTGCCGCCCACGCTGAGCCTGCAGTACCACCTGACCGGCTTCGAGGGCATCCGCCCCTACGCGGGCGTCGGAGTGAACTACACGCATTTCTCCAGCGTCAATCTCGCGCCTGGCGTGGACATCGGCCGAAGCAGCGTCGGTCCGGCGGTGGGCTTGGGCGCCGACATGCCGGTGGGTGGCGGCTGGCTCCTGAACATCGATGCCAAGAAGGTCTGGCTCGACACCGAGGTCAAGGTCGGCGGCGCCCGTGTGGGCAAGTTCGGCGTAGACCCCTGGCTGTTCAGCCTGGGTGTGGGCAAACGCTTCTGACGGGTCCCCGGATGCGGGCGGTGCCCAGCCCGATCCCGCCCCCAGCCGCGAGCCGTTCCGAAAAATCTGCCCCCCGCGTCTTGTTGAACGCCCCCGCCATCCTGCAATTTCTGCAGGCCAGGTGATCAGGTGATCGTGATCGCCGCCGGATCGAAGTCTGGCTCGGGCGCCTTGAGCTTCATGTCGCGCAGCGCCTGGGCCACCAGCGTGGCGATCATCAGGTTGCGGTGGGTCTTGCTGTCGGCCGGGATCACCAGCCAGGGCGCGTGGGCGGTCGAGGTGGCGGCCAGCGCTGTCTCGTAGGCTGCACGGTAGCGGCTCCATTTGGCGCGGGCCGTCAGATCGCCGGGCTGGAATTTCCAGCGCTTGGCGGGATCGTCCAAGCGGGCCTGCAAGCGCTTCTTCTGCTCTCCCTTGGAGATGTGGAGATAGCACTTGAGCACGCGGGTGCCGCTCTCGGTCAGCAGCCGCTCGAAGGCATTGATGTGCGCCAGCCTGCGGTCGCGCTCGGCCGCATCGATCCAGCCCTCCACGAAGGGCACCAGAACATCCTCGTAGTGGCTGCGGTTGAAGACCGCGATCTCGCCGGCCCGGGGCACCACCGCGTGCACGCGCCACAGCACATCGTGGGCCCGCTCCACCTCGGTGGGTGCCTTGAAGGCCGCCACCCGCACGCCCAGCGGGCTGCAGCGGCTGAAGACCGCGCGCGCCGTGCCGTCCTTGCCCGAGGTGTCCATGCCCTGCAACACCAGCAGCAGCTTGTGCGGGCTGCCGGCGCTGCCGTTGGCATACAGCAGGTCCTGCAGGCGGTCGACCTCGATCGCGAGCTCGTCGAGCCGGGCGTCATCGCGCTCGTGGCTGCTGCCGCTGAAGGGCTCGGCGCCCGGGTCGAGGTCGGACAGGTCCAGCTTGCGACCGACCGTCCAGGGCTTGAAATCCTCGCTGCGCTGCGTGCTGCGGGCGCTGCGCGGTTTGCGGGTCAGGCCGGCCATGCTGCGCGCCTGCGGCTCAAGCGGGCCGCGACCAGGCCACGCCGTCTTCAGTGAGGATGACATCCAGGGGGATGTCGTGGGACTCGGCCTCCAACCAGGGGATGAAGCCATGCGAGTAACCCAACCCGACGGTGAAAGGGCGCGGGTCCATCAGCCCCAGCGTGCGGTCGTAGAAGCCGCCGCCGTAGCCCAGGCGCACGCCCCCCGGGCCATAGCCCACGCAGGGGATCAGCAGCAGGCTGGGCATCACCACATCGGTGCCCTTGGGCTTGGAGATGTCGTAGCCATCCGGCTCCATGGGACAGCCCGGGTACCACTGGTGGAAGCGCAGCTGCCGGGTCTCCTTGTTCATCACCGGCAGGCCGATGCGCCGCGGCGGGCCGTCGCCGGTGCCGTGGCCCGCGCCCTCGGTCCAGCGGTGCAGCGCCGGCAGGGCGTCGAACTCGCCCTTGATCGGCCAGTAGGCACCCACCGTCGCGTCGCCACGCTGCGTCAGCCAGACCCTCAGCACGGACTGCAGCTGCACCGCGCGCTCCAGGCGGTCGGGCAGGGTCAGGCGCTCGATCTGCAGCAGGCGGCGCAACTTGGCCTTGTCGCGCGGGGGCTCCATGGACGGGATCGGCAGGTTCATCGGTTGGGTCGGGCAGCGGGAGATGCCCGAGTGTGCGCAAAGCGGCGCCGCACTGCAACACAGTCCTCAAAGGATCCTCAAACAGTGGATGCACCACCAACGACGGCCGAAACCGCAGCCCCGCGCCAAGACCGAGCCGAACGCCGGGCCGCATGCCGGGCCCATGCGCCGATCTCATGCCTCGGTCTCCTGTGCCAACCTCGTGTGTCGATATCAGGTGTCGATCTCAGCTGTCCATCAGGCGGGTCGCGTTCTGTCTGGGCGGTGTGCGGGCTCTGTCCCGCGAGGCCCACGCCGTGTCGGCAACCCAAGGGCTTCATACACTGCGCCCCATGGCCAGCCCCAAGGATGAATTCGCGGCGCATTGCGTCGAGCTGCTGCAGTCGCTGGGGCCCGTGAGCGCCCGCCGCCTCTTCGGCGGCCATGGGCTCTCCCTGGGGGATCTGATGGTGGGATTGATCTTCGGCGAGCAGCTCTACCTCAAGACCGACGCGCAAAGCCAGCCCCTCTGGGAGGCCGCCGGCGGACGCGCCTTCGTCTACACGAGCCGGCGCGAAGAGCGGGTCAAGACCGTGACCATGAGCTACTGGACACCCCCCGCCGAGGCCATCGAATCACCCGCGCTGATGGCACCCTGGGCGCGGCGGGCCCTCGAGGCTGCGCTGCGGGCGCGGGCAGCCAGCCCCCCTCCCCGGCGGCGTCGCCGTCCGCGCTGAGTCCGCAGACAGCCGGGCGACTTCGGCCGCCCGGGCGGGCAGGGCCGAGCGGTCGAGCGAAGCAGCCGGTGAGGCACTGGACAAGAAGGCTGGCGAGAGGGCCAACACCAGCGTGAAGCT
>CAISYQ010000218.1 GCA_903889735.1 uncultured Methylibium sp. | reverse complement strand
GGCTGCCAGATCGACTACCTGGCGCCGGGCCGCGAGGGCGAGCAGCTGCGCGCCGAAGCCCAGGAGCGCGCCCGCGGTGGCCGCACCGGCGTCTACGACGTCACCGTGACCAATCCCGCCGGTCAGACCGTGGCGCTCTTTCGGGGCAAGAGCCACCAGTTGCAGGGCGAGGTCTTGGCCACCCCAGGCTGAGCGGCACCAGCGCGCCGCTGACCCACGGCGGCGTCCGTTGATCGCCGATGCCCTGATCTGCGTTGTCCAGGGTGCGCCTTACACTTTGCCGGCATTTCTGCCCGTAGCTCAACTGGATAGAGCAGCTGCCTTCTAAGCAGCAGGTCGGGGGTTCGAGTCCCTCCGGGCAGGCCAAATCAACTCGGCGACCCATCGATCGGAGGCGGGGTTCTTGTGCGCCTGCGGGGGCGACGAGCGGACGATCACTGGCGGCTTGGGCCTGCGCGGGCGCCTGCGACCGTCATTGCATGCGAGGCCGGCGCGACGCGCCACTGGGAATCCTGTCCCAGAGTCCCTCGACGCAATTCATCATCATCCGATGCGAAACCCCCGGTACTGGTCCGCGGCGATCTCGTCGCAGAGCTTGCGGTAGGTGCCGAAGCCGCCGATATAGGGCATGAAGACGCGCGGCTTGCCGGGGATGTTGGCGCCCAGGTACCAGGAGTTGGTCTGCGGGAACAGGGTGCCGTTGGCCAGCTCGTTGACATGTTCGCCCCAGGAGGTCTCGGCGTCCTGCTGCGGCTCGATCGCCGAGGCGCCTTGCTCGCGCAGGTGGGTGATGCAGTCGCAGATCCAGTCCACATGCTGCTCGATCGCGGTCGGCATGTTACCGAGCACGGAGGGGCTGCCGGGCCCGGTGATCATGAACATGTTGGGGAAATCCACCGTGCAAAGCCCCAGGTAGGTTTGCGGCCCGGCCGACCACTTGTCGCCGAGGGCCACGCCGCCGCGGCCGCGGATGCCCAGCTTCGTGAGCGGCCCGGTCATCGCGTCAAAGCCGGTGGCGAAGATGAGGATGTCCAGCTCGTGGGTCTGGGCGCTGGTGCGGACCCCCTGGGCCACGATCTCCTCGATCGGCGACTCACGCAGGTCGACCAACTCGACGTTGTCCCGGTTGTAGGTGGCGAAGTAGTTGGTGTCCAGCGGCAGCCGCTTCGTGGCGATCGGATAACCCTCGGGCGTCAGCTTGCGGGCGACCTCCGGGTCGCGGACGATGTCGCGGATCTTGGCCCGGGCGAATTCCGCCGCCGTCGCGTTGGCGGTCTCGTTGACCATCAGGTCGTTGTAGCTGCCGAACATCCACTCGAAGCCGCCCTTCTGCCAGTCGGCCTCGTACTGAGCCAGGCGCTCCTGCGGCGAGACATCAAATGCCCCGACATTACGGAACTCGTAGGGGTGGCCGATCGAGGTCCACTTGCATTTCTCGCGGATTTGCTTGATGTCGCGCTTGAGGTCGAGCTGCTCCTGCGCGCTGATGTCCCGGTTGCCCGCGGGCACACTGAACTGCGAGGTCCGCTGGAAAACCGTCAGGTGTGCGGCGCTCTCAGCGATGATGGGGATGGACTGGATGCCGCTGGAGCCGGTGCCGATCACGCCGACCCGCTTGCCCGAGAAATCAACCTCCTCGTGAGGCCAGGCCCCGGTGTGGAAGCAGTCACCTTCGAAGCGGTCGATGCCCGGGATGTCCGGCACCTGCGTCGACGATAGGCAGCCGACGGCCGTGATCAGGTAGGCGGTCCTGACCCGTTCGCCGGTGTCGGTCTCAACGGTCCAGAGCGCCTGCTCCGGGTCGTAGCTGGCCCCTGTGACTGTGGTGCCGAAATCGAAGGCGGGGCGCAGATCGAGCCGATCGGCCACATAGCCGAGATAGCGCAGGATTTCGGCCTGGCCCGGGAAGCGGCGGCTCCACTCCCAGCCCTGCAGCAGCTCGTCGGAGAACGAGTAGGAGTAGACCCAGGATTCGGAGTCCGAGCTGGCGCCCGGGTAGCGGTTCCAGTACCAGGTGCCGCCGACGTCACTGCCCCGCTCGAAGGCGCGCAGGGACAGGCCCATGACGCGCAGGCGGTGGACCATGTACAAGCCCGCAAAGCCGGCCCCGATGACGACGGCATCGACGGTGCTCAGTTTGTTGCTGTGGGTTGGCGGTTGGACTGTCACGGCTTCTTCCCTGGTTGATTCCGACGACCGGAAATCTCAGGTTAGCGAAAACCCCTGTCCTTGCAAGCCAGACTAACCCTGGACAGCCCCCAGCCGATTGCCGCGTTTGCCCGCGGCTGGGTCTTCAACGAACCAATGCGTCACCCTCAGGCCGCCCGCACCAGCGCCTTGAGGGTGTCCCGGATGACCCAGGCGATCATCCTGGGGTGGCGGCGCAGTTGGCCCAGCGCGTAGGGAATCCAGGCTTCGCCGAAGGGAATGTAGAGGCGCACGGGCACACCCAGCTCCCGGGCCATGGCCACTGCGTCGCGACGTGGCAGTCCGCAGAGGAGCTCCAGCTCGCAAGCCGTTCCGGCCCTCAAGAGGCGGGTCAGCGCCTCGCGCGCCAGCGGAATGTCGTGGGTGGCCACGGCCACCTCGGGGGCCTTGCCTGCCAGGCGGTCGATCACTGACAGGAAACCGGCCGCTGGATCGGCCTCGGGTTGCTCGGGGCAGCTCCACTGCCCCTTGACCACCCGGACCCGGATTCCCCGTGACAAGGCCCATTCGGCGTCGGCCGGGCTGCGAGTCCAGCGGCCCGGTACGGTGAGGCTGAGACGGGAGTGATGCTCGCGCAGGGCTTCCAGGGCTTGGATCGTGGGGTCGGCGGTTTGCGGGCCGTGAGAGTCGAAATGCAGCCACTGCCCATGCTGTTTTGCACCGACGGCGATGGCCAGGAGCGCTTCGCCTGCATACGCCAAGGCGGGCGGCTTGACGGACAAGTAGCCGGGATGGCGAAGGCGGGCCAGGGCTTCGATCGCACCGCAGTTCTCCAGGGTGGTCTGGCTGGGTGGGGTCTGATCGGCATTGAAGTAGCCCAGCGTGACCGCAATGCCGGCCCGGTCCATGCGGGCAGCCCAGCGCATCGCATCGGCCAGCCGGGGACCTGGCACATAGCTGCGGCTTGCAAATTGCAGCAGTGGCTGCGCTGCGGCATGGGCCAGCTGGCTGGCAGGTTGCAGCAGCGCCCTCATGCCGCGCGGCCCCGCACGTGGGACCACAGGAACGCCAGACGCGACCGGCTCGACGCGAGCAGGTCTTGCGCCAGCGCCAGGGCGCCCGGCACCGAGGCTGGATAGGCGCGAACGCGAACGCAGGGGCGCAGGGTCTGGGTCCAATCCAAGGTCCAGGGCGCGGCGCTCCCCAAGAACTCGTAGGAGCGCAAGCCCTGCCGTGCCGCGTGGGCGATGGTGTGGAGCATCAGCAGGTTGCCCGGCATGCAGCGCGCGTAGCGGTGGTCATAGCCGATCTTGAGCAACCAGAATCGTTGCGCTGTCTGCACCGCCAGTTGCATGCCGACCGCCTGGCCGCCGACGCGCATGAGCGCCAGCCTCAGGATCCCGGCGCGCATCGCGGCGTGGGCATAGTCGCGGAAGAACGGCCCGAGCACCGGGTCGTGGAGCAAGGCCGATCCGGCCTCGCCTTTCCAGCTTTGCGCCTCGACCGCGAAGGCTTCGTCCAGCAGGCGATCGAGCGCCGGCCCGTCCGTTCGCTCATGGAGTTCGAAGGCCAATCCCCCCAGTTTCTCGGCATGCCGCTCGCCCCGGCGAAAGTCGGATCGCCGCCCGGCATTGAATTTCAGATGGGGATCGCCCCAGCTCCCATCCAGATCGATGAAGGGCGTGCCCTCGGCGACGGATGTGTGGACCAGACCCCGCCCTGCGAAGGCGCGCTTCAATGCCGCCACGGTGGGCGAGTTGGCCGGCACGCGGGGCAGGTCGACGGCCAGGGGCTGTTGGGCCAGGCACTGGGCCAGGGCGTCGAGCGAGGCCTCGGTCACCCAGGCCAGATCGCCGGGCTCGCCCGTGAGCGCCGCCCCGACGAGGCTCAACCTTCGAGGCCGCGAGTCGGTCTGGAGCATGGGCATGCCGCGCCCCCCCAGGGGCAGGCATTCCGACCCCACCGTCTGCAAGGCGCCGCGCGGCGCGAGGTGTCTTGCGGCGCTCTGCATCCAGGGCGACTGCTGCGTGGGGAGCGTGCCGATCCCGCGATGCTCAGAGCGTGGGCCATCAGCCGGAACATCCTCCTCGCCGATCAGCGCGCCGGTGTCTGCGCAATCCATGCAGAGTCGGCGAGGTAGTTGGTTCATTGACCAGGATTTTCAGCAGCGCCCGCTGTTAAGGCGTTGCGTGCTGTCAGCGCAGCCGTTGCCGATCGACGGGAGCGTGTTGACGCCAGACCTGGTGGCGGCGGTCCGCTGGGGGTGGTGTTACCCGGCGGCCTCCAGGTTCTACCAGCCGCCGCGCCCCCGTTTCGGCCCACGACGGTGCAACAACGTACAGGGCGTCCTGTGAAAACGCGGTCCGGTCGACGGTAACGCCGCGCGGAGCGCCCATCACAGCGCCGCGGGCATCTTGGCAGCATGACCCTTGAGGCACAGCCTGATCGGTCCCGCACCTGTCAGTTTGATCTGCATCAAGGGGGAGTCGGTTGCGCGAACGCACCATGGGCGTGCCGGTTGGTGGGCTCGGTCTGAAGGGCGTAGCGCGGATTGGCGCCGCTTGCAGGCTTTGCTCGGACCCTCCGCCCCCGCTCCCCAAGAGGACTCGACATGGTTCACGAGCTCTCGCAGGTGCTGCATCAGATTCTTCAGGCCCGCCTGAACGGCTCTGTGGGCATCTCGGTCGAACGTCAGGCCCAGGCGTTGAAGCGGTCCCTGTGCGCTTCGCAGGCTTTCTGCCACGAATGCATCGATCAGCATCGGATGGACCTGCTTCGGGCCGCAGGCCGGGTATCGCCCGCTGAATTGAAGGAGCTCATGGCGTTCGACCGTTCTTTGGTCTGTGCGGAGCGGAAGTCCGCGGTCTTGGACGAAGCGCCCGGTCTTCCAGTCGCCTTGGACCCGGCATGCTGAGGCGATCTTCCTGGCGGACCTTGCTCGCAATCCTGACCGGCGCGCTGTTCCTCTCGGGATCCAGCGCCTGGGGCTCTGAGCCACCCAACGAGGCTGGGGACTTTGTGGACGACACGCGCAGGACCTTGTCCGTGTGGCATCACGTGCCGTTTTATGCGGGGGGCGACATCGCGCAGTACGAGGCGACGATGGCCCAGAGCCGGGATAGGGTCAGAAGCGGTCTTTTCGAAGAGCTGACCCGGGCTTTGTCGACGATGACCCAGGCCGGTGCAAAGGCCGAGTTGCTGATCGAGCCGATGTCCAACATCCTGGTGATGATGGACATGATGCACGACCTCCACAAGGCGCGCGACCTGCAGCGCATTGACTTCTCCATCGAGAACCAGTTCAAGGCCGCCCTGGACGCCCTTTACATCGGCAACGACATTCGACCGGCCGAGCGGCGTATCCAGTTTTCCCGCGGTGCAGACACGCCTTTCCTCTCGAGCTACATCAGCGGCAAGCCATCTTCCCCGCCAAGCTCGGGCAAGCCCCGACGGGGCGAGCAGGGCATCCGCACCGCACTCTCCTTGCGGGACGAGATCGATTACCTCGCCTACGGCAGCTTCTCGAATCTCGGGAACAACAACTTCCAGTTGACCCTGCATCTGCAGAACGCGCGAACCGGCGCCATCCGCAGCCTCATCAGCCGGGGCCCACTGGTGGCCGCCACGGATCTTCTGGCGCAGTCAATGTTTGACTTCTTCCAGAAAAATTCCTACCCGCCCTGGGAGGCACCGATGCAGCAGCTGGAATGGTTGGCCATGCCGGGCAACCCCTTGCGCAACGAGCCCACGTCGGCAAGCTTCGGGTATTCCTTCCAGGAAGCCATGAACTACTGTGCCGACCGCGGCTACCGCCTTCCCTACTCGCGCGAACTGCTTTCTGCCGAGACTGGGGGACCCTACAAGACCAGTGGCATCGGCCATCTCCAGTCAGACATCAACTACCCCGTGCTGGATAGGCGCCATCTCCATGAGCAGTACATGCTCCGTCTGGGGCCCGAGCGCAGCATGGAGACCCAGCTCTATGCCGTCACGGCGTTCACGGGCAAGGGGAGGTTCTGGTGCGTCAAGGGGGTGCCGTCCCGCAAGATCATGACCTACGAGCTCCTGTGGCGCCTGCGCCGTCAGCACCGTTCCGGCGATGGCACCAACAAGGAGCTGTTTGCCGCGGTCGAATCGCTGCGCTTCGAGCTGGGCGATGTGGAGGCGGGTGGCAGCTACTACAACAACCTCAGCACGGGCAATATGTTCGAGAAGATCACGCGCTTCTACACGATGGATGCGGCGGTCAAAGTGCTGCGCCTGCATGGCATCGTGATCGATCTACCGGAGCCTGTCCGGCCCCGGTAGATGAAAGGCGGCGCCTCGGCGGGCATCGCGGTGCCAATGCCAGATTCGCCGCTGTCGCAATCAGAGCCCCAACGCCACGGCCATCTCGTCGATCAGCCCGCGCTGGAAGGCGGCGAAGCGCGGATTGGGTTGCTGGGCGCCGGTGAAGGCGAGCAGCGGGTCCTCGACGCCCATGCTCACGCCGGCCAGGGTCTCGACCACCGCGTGCCCGCAGAAGGGCACCACCGCCTCTGCGTAGCCGCCCTCATGCACGACGACCAGGCGGCCACCGCAATGCTGGTCGGCCAGGGCCATGGCCTGCGTGGTGAGGCTGCGGAAGGACTCGCTGTGCAGCAGCATGCGCGCCAGCGGGTCCATGCCGTTGGCATCGAAGCCGCTGGCCACCACGATCAGGTCGGGCTTGTACTGGTGGATGGTCGGCGCGACGATTCTTTCCATCGCATACATATAGGCGTCATGGCCACCACCGGGCAGCAAGGGCACGTTGACGTTGAAGCCCAGCCCTTGCCCGGCGCCGCGGTCTTCCGCGCCGCTGTAGCCGGGCGGGTAGCAGCCTTCCTGGTGCATCGAGATGGTGAGGACGTCGTCGCGCTCGTAGAAGATCGACTGCGTGCCGTTGCCATGGTGCACGTCCCAGTCGAGCACCACCACACGCTGCACGCCATGTCGGACGCGCGCGGCCTCCACCGCGATGGGGATGTTGGCCATCAGGCAGAAACCCATGGGCTTGTCGGCCAGGCAGTGGTGGCCGGGCGGGCGCGACATCGAATACGCGTTGCGATGCGCCCCGCGCATCACCGTGTCCACCGCGTGAAGGGCCAGCCCCGCCGACAGCTTGGCGATCTCGTAGCTGCCGCGGCCGAAGGGCGCGAATTCGCCGATCTCGCCGCCACCCGCATCCGACATCGCCTTGAAGCGCTCCAGGTAGGAGGCCGGGTGGACGCGCAACAGGTCTTCCTCGGTCGCGGCGGGCGCGCTGCGGAAATCCACCTGCCCGGCCAGGCCCGAGACCTGCATCAGCGAGACCATGCGTCGCTTGGTCTCGGGCGATTCGGCCAGCCCCGGCCCGGCCGGCGGCTGCACCCAGCCGCCCACCGGCAGGATCAGCGCAAAGCCACCGGCCGTGCTGTGCCAGAGGCATTTCTCGTCGTGGAAGAAGGCGGTCTGCAGGGTCATGGTGGGTCCGTTCGAGGGGATCAGTGGAAGAAGGGATCAGGCCTGGAGCGCGGCCCCAGTGGCGAGCGCCGGGGCAGAGCCTTGGGTCTGGGCGTGGGCGTGGGTACGCAAGGTCTGGGAAGGCAGCTCGCCGAACATCAACTTGTAGTGCCTCGTGAAGTGGCTGGCGCTGCTGAAGCCCAGGCTGCTCGCCAGGGCGGTGATCGGTCGGTCGCCGTGGCGCTTGAGATGGCGGCGCGCCTCGTTGAGCCGCAGCGCACGCAGGCAGGCCTGTGGCGAGGTGTGAAGGAATTCCTCGAAGCAGTACTGAAGGCTGCGGCGACTCGCAAAGGCGGCGGCGCAGATCTCCATCACGCCGACATCGTTGTGAAGGTTCTCCCGCATGAACTCGATCGCCCGGCGCACCACGCGCATGCGGGTTTCGGCACGGCGGGGAATGTCCTCGCGTCGCTCGGCGCCATCACCGGACATCGCCAGCACGACCGCCTGCGTGAGCGTGGCCGAGATGAGCCGGGCTTCGTCGACCTCGTCGACCCGTTCATCCACACGGCGCAGGGCCTCGTCGCTCACCGCCAGCAGCATCGTGCGGATGGCCGAGGCGGCATCGGGCGCCAGCGTCAGGTGCTGCCGGCGCTCGGCGCGCGCCAGCCATTCGATCTTGGAGGCTGCCAGCGACTGGGTCAGGGTGTCGCGGTGGACCGAGAGCGCAATGATGTCCAAGGCGCCCGCGGCGACCAGCTCGCACTCGTCCTGGCCCGAAATCACCACCAGCGATTCCCGGCCCAGGGGCCGGCCGGCCAGCACCGAGCCCGGCGCCACGGTCACCGGGATGGCCAGCACCAAGTGGTCGGGCGGTGGCTGGATCTGCTCGCGCAGGGAACGGTTGGTCGATTCGCGCAGCAAGGCGCCATGGTTCATCACCAGTTGCCAGGCGGTGCCCCGAAAGCGCCCGCAGCCCAACTGCTCGTAGCGCTGCCGCCAGCCACACAGGGCCTGGGCTTGGTCGTCCACGTCCTCGGACAGGTGCTCGAGCAGCTGGGCCATGCTCAATCGCCCCGGACGGCAGCGCTTGGCCGCGCCGATGCGGCGGCGACAGCGCGGGCATGCCGATGCCCCGGCGATCCTCGCCTGCAGGAAGCCGCTGACCTCTGACTCATTCGGGTGCCGCTCCCGGGGCCTGGGTCCGCGGCACCAACCGGGCCCGCGCAGCTGCCACGTCCACCAGGGGCGTGGCGCGCGCCAGACGTACCTCATCGGCGTCGTAGGGCCTGAAATCCGGCGGCGCAGAACCCTTGGCGAGGGTGGCGAGGATCCAGTTGGTGACCTCCGCCACCTGCTGATCGCTGAGGCCCGAGCCCATGACGCCGGGCACGCTGACGACGAAGGCGCGGCCACCCTCCAGCCGCAGGAGCTGCCCCAGCTGGCGCATGTCGGGCACCTGCCCTTCCGGGGCGCCCGCGCCATCGACGCCATGGCAACCGGCGCAGTGAACCACGTACTGGCTGCGCACGCTGGTGGTCTGGGCCACGGAGGGGGCGGCAGCACGCGGTGTGACCTGCCGGCCCAGGGCCTGGGCCACCGCGGGCGCGGGAAGGGCCCCGGCCACGCTCAGGGCCGAGGCCAGGGCCAACGTCCTCAGCCGGGTCGGTCGCCTGTCCCGGGTCATGGTTCAGCCTCCCAGCAGCCTTGCGCGATGCTGGCGCGTCTGCGTGGGGCTGCCGGCAGACGGGCGCAGCTGCTTGAAGTCATCGGCGACGTAAACGACCTCCGCACCGGCACCCTGGAGGCCGCGCAGGTGGTTGGCGATCTGCGCCAGCGCCGCGTCATCCAGCGCGCTGAAGGAGGGCATGCTCCCGACATAGAGCTGTCCGTCGACCTGGATGCGACCCGACAGCCCGTGGAGCAGCACCGTGGGCAGGTAGGCGCGATCGGCCTCGAGGCGTGCCCAATGCGCCCCCTTCACCGGTGGCGCCAGGCCAACCGTCCCCGAGCCGTCGGCCTGGTGGCAGGCCGCACAATGATTTGCAAACAGGTCTGCGGCCTGCGCATGGGCGGGCGGGGCGGCCCAGGGGGCGAACAGGCCGCACAGCAGGCCGGCCCAGTCGAGCGCGGCAGCCCTCACCTCAGGCCACACCCACGATGATCGAGGTCGTGCAGTGGAACATCGGGCTGGTATTGGCCATGCACCAGTTGATGTCGTTGTGCACGCCCAGGCGGTAGCCGGGCCGCTCGCGTTCGTTGTTGTTGCACAGGCACTCGCCACAGGAGCCCTTGCCGCAGCAGTCGTTGTAGGAGACCAGGTACTGGCGGCCATCTTTCGGGTTCAGGCAGGTGCCGACCCAGCTCACCTTGGAGGCCTCGGTGCCCGGCGGGCAGGTGGTCAGCGAGCCGCCGCAGCAGGTGCACAGATAGCCATCAAAGGCGCAGTAGCGCCAGTACTCGCATTGCAGGGGGTCGTTCTTGGGGTCGGGCGTGCCCGCCTTGCCCGGGCCCGGTTCTGCGGCCATTGCGCTGCCGAACTGACCGCTACGGTCAAAGGGCAGCATGGGCAGCACCGCCCCGCCCACCATCGCGACACCCAGCTTGCCCAGCAGGCTGCGCCGGCCGTGGCTGTGGGCCACCTGCCGCACGCGCCGCTCGGCGATGCGGTCGATCCAGTTGAAAAGCCATGTCATGGCGTGCTCCTGTCAGGGTGGGGGCGTGTGCGTTGACGCCTCAGGCGGCTGAACCGCCCAGGTAATGCTGGATGGAGGGGGTGCCCATGTCGTGGGCGTTCAGCAGGCTGTCGAGCTGCTCGCGGGAATTGACCAAGCCCTTGGCCGCCACGATGCCTTGCGGATCCAGCAGCACCGCGTAGGGCAGGCGGGAGACCCGAAAGCCCATGCCCAGTTCGGTGGACAGCACATAGGGCATCGCCTCCAGGCCCTGCTCGCGCACGAAGGCCAGGTGGGCGGCCGCCTCGCCGTCGCTGGCGAGGACCACGCGCAGGTGGCGGGCCTCATCGCGGACCAGAGCCTTGAGCACCGGGATCAGCTTCTTGCAGACGGGGCAGGTGGGCGCCAGGAAGAAGACCAGGGTGGCCACCGGGTGTGCGCCGCCCAGGAGCACCGGCTCCGACAGGATGGCCGTGAGCGAGAACACCGGCGAGGCGGTGCCCACCGGCGGGCCGGCGTCGGTGACCAGGGCGCCCATGGGTGCCACCCGCTCAAACAGCACGCCCACCTGCCGCGACAGCGCCCACAGCATCACGCCCAGCACGAACACGGCCCCCCAGAGCAGGATGACGGAGACGGTCAATGTGTCCATGGGGCGTTACCGGGAATGAGGGTAGGGGGCGCTGCGCTGCGGCGGCCCGAGCCGCAGCAGTTGGTGGAAAGCGGCATAAAGCAGCGTGGCCAGGGCGACCGAGGCCAGCACCAGGGCCAGATCGGGCAGGCCCAGGACGCGGGCGGTGGTGGGCGTCGCGGCGAGCAGGGCGAGCCCGGTCAGGACCAGGTTGCGCGCCACCAGCGGCCACGACACCGCCAGCGGTTCGCCGCCGCAGCCGCAGTCCAGCCGGCGACCCTGCCAGCGGTGGTGACCCATCAGGGCGGCATAAGCGAGCAGGAGGGCGGCAGCAGCCAGCGCCGCTGCAGTCCGCAAGGGCGTGAGCAGTGCCAGCGCCAGTGCGAGCTCCACCGCCGGCAGCAACCGGGTCGCCAGCGCAAGTCCGCGCGACGGCAGGCCGTAGGCGATCAGGTGCTGCTCAAGCAGGGCGAGATCAGCGAACTTGCTCACGGACGCCTGCGCGAGCAAGGTGGCGATGGCCGCGGCGGCGATCCAGACCGGCAGAGGATCCAAGGGCATCAGGGAGGTCATGGCTCAAGGTCGCAGCCGCGTGAGCCGCGGCATGGGGGCCTGGGCATGGTCAGTCATGCGATTCGATCTGGGTCGAGGCTTCGCCGGCGCGTGCGACGGTGGTGATGGGCTTGAGCTTGCCGCGCGCCCCCCACTGCCACACCGACAGGCTCCCCGCCTCGCCATCGAGCGCATGCAGGCGCTGGCCATCACGCGAGAAGGTCAGCGCCACCGCCTTGTGGCCGGGGGAGGTCGCGCCGCGCTGGCCGGTGGCCAGATCGACGGTCCAGAGCTGGCGGGCCACGCGCTTGTGCGAGCCCTCCTGGCCCTTGTCGTGCATGGCCACCACCAGCCAGGCCCCGGTGGGATCGACCGCAAACGGCTGGTAGCCGCCCGGTCGCCAGCCCGATTTCCGGCCCGCCGCGCCCACCAGCGAACGCGATCCCTTCACGAGGGCCACCGGACCGCCGAGGTCGAGTTCGGTCAGGGTCCCCTGGAAGGAGAGGAACCAGTAGCGGTCGCCCACCCGCTCGGCATGGTGAAACCAGGCGTCGGCATCGGCGTCGAAGAGCTTGTCGCTCACCTCCCGGCCCACCGGCTGTCCGTTCTCGCCCAGGGTGACGGTGGCCACCCGACCGTCGCCGCACAGCATGGAGAAGCGGCTGCCATGGCTGGCGGACGGCAGGATGCCCCAGCAACCCGGCGTGGGCACTTCGGCGACGACGCTGCGCTGCTCAAGGTTGACCACCGAGATCGAGGTGGCGGGCGTCGCGTTCTGAACCAGGACAAAGCGGCCGTCGCCGCTGGTGGTGACGAGGCCGCGGTGGTTGAGCGCCTGCGCCCGTTTCGGGGGCAGCATCACCTCGTACTTGAAGGCCAGGGTGTCGGCGTCGTGCACCTCCAGCACATCGCTGCGCTCACCGCGGCTGCTGCGGCTGAGGTAGGTCGTTGCCACGTACAGCTCGCGGGTCGGCGGGTGGTAGCTGAAATTGCCCACGAAGCCCGTGGACAGCATGCCGAGCAGGCGGCCCCGCCGCGCATCGAAGACACGGATGCGGCCATCGGCAATGTGGGAGATGGCGACGTCGGCCACATAGATCCGCTCGCCGGCCGCCGCATCAATGCCGGCGGTGGTGAGCGTTTCAGCGGGCAGCTCGGGGGCCGGCTCGGCGCGGGCTGGCGCCCAGGCCAGCGGCGCAGCCAGCGCCAGCACCCGCAGAGCGCGCCCGGCATGCCTTGGGATCATGTGCATCGTCCATCTCCTTCAAGCCTTGCATTGCCAGCCGACCGGCGCTCGCCCGCTGGGCCTGAGCCCGCTCATGGGCCGCTCCATTGTCACGAGCCGACCTCCGCGGCGATAGCAGGATTCGGCAAGGAAGCCCGCCGGGGTCGTTCGTCGGGCAGGCTTGCCGCATTGCCTGGGACGCCAGCCTATCCGGTGCCGGCCCGTCGCGACCCCCGCACAAGCCCGAAGCTCGGCCGACGCGGTACCCCCGCACAATGCGGGGCCCTGCGAGCGGGCGGCCAAGTCTTCATCCGCGCCTGTCCCTCGCCGGTCTCGAGAGGTCGGACCGTCCCGGAGCCGGCATTGCACTGTTTCATCCCCAGGAGGTTCCATGATCAACACCATCCAGCGCCGCATGATCGGCCAGGCCGCCCTCGTTCTGCTCGTCGGCATGCTGGCGGGCTTTGGCCTGGTGATCAGCCTGGTCGGCGGGATGGAGGTCTGGCCCGGGAAGCTGGTGGTCCTCCAACTGCCGGGAGCTCCCGACGCTTGGGTGCGGGCCCATATCGGCGGCATGATGAATGCCTTCCTGATCATGCTGGGTGCGCTGGCGCTGCCCGTGGTCCACTTCGAAGAGCCCGGCGCGCGACGCATCAGCTGGATGCTCGTGGGCACGGGCTGGGCCAACACGCTCTTCTACTGGGCGGCGCTCATGGCCCCCAACCGCGCGCTGACCTTCGCCGACAACCGGTTCGGCGCGTCCAACCTGGCCGCCATCATTGGCTTGGTGCCGGCCTTGCTGTTCGCGGTGATCGCGATGGTTGCGGTCTACCAGATCGCGCGCCAGGCCTGGCGTTGAGCCGGGTTGATCGTGCGGTGTCGTGCATGGCCGTGGTCCTGCCGCGGCCTCAGCGGGTCTCCGAGCGGCGAGGGCCCGTCCCGCGGGAAGGCGGTTTCAGAGCCTGTGAAGCATTTGTTTTGCGCTGACCGAAAGTCCCGCCTCGTCCGGCGAAGCGGTTGACGAAGCCGCCGCAGCAGGTCCCGCACATGAGCGTACTCGTCAACTGGCCAGCATGAAGGTCCTGTTGCTGAAATCAGGGGCGAGACGCTGCGGGTGCGGTCACTCAGTTGGGGGCCGCCTGAGTTGGCTCGATATCGTGAATCCGCGAGAAATCCATGAAAACATCAACCCCGTCACCGGGGTTGATGATGTCGACGTAGCGGCACCCTAAGCGAATGTCGCTGGATTTGTAGATATGGCGGGCCTGGACCTCGGTCGAGAAGTCCTCATCGTGTCCGCTGATCACCATCACCAAAACGAGGCCGCGCGTGAGGATGTCTTCTTCGGACATGCCATGCAGGGGACTCGCGTCGTCGATTTCGTGCTGCAAGGTCCAGATCAGCGCAAAGATGGGGCTGCTGTCACGTATCAGTGATAGTCGGTGGTACCGCCGTGCGCGGGTCCCAATCTCAGGCCGGTCACTCCGATCCTCGGCAATCATCCATAGTTTTGCGCTCGCGTCGGACATGAAGTTGTGCCGCTTGTTGGCAGCCCGAATCATGAGGATGCGCTTGCCGTGATCCTCCACGATGACCGCCTGCTGCGCAAAAAGAACCTGGGACTGGGGGCGCATGAAGCGCGCCATGAACAATCCGACCATCAGGGAGTAGCAGATGATGCCTGCAATGATCTCGACTGTGGCGACGACTTCCCCGTAGAGATTCCCTGGCAGATAGGCTCCGAAGGCCGCGGTGCCGAAGACCCGCATGCTGTAGAACATAAGATCGGCCAGATTCGGCTCCTTGGCACCGATGACTGATCCGGGCACTGCCGCGTAGAGCAAAAAGAACAGCGTCGTCATCACCAGATAGAACGCCAGACATCCCAGGAGCAGGCGGGACCAGCTGGTAGTGACGCAGTAGTGGAAGATGTCACGGGTCAGATCCCGCGGCAGCCCGGAGCCCGTGATGGTGACCTGGCCGATGCTCACCTTGAATTTGCTGTGCGAGAGTTTGATATCCGGAGCCTTCATGGTCTTGATCATAGAAAATTCAAACGCCCTCCGCCAGCCCGACGGGCTCCAGGCAACTCCGATGGCGCCCCCGATCCAGGGTTTCAACCATCCATTGACGGCCAGTGAAGGCGCCTTGCGGCTCGGCCCCACGGGTCGCGAGCCGCCTTGCAGGGCTCCTCACCTGGGTTACCCCGCGGTCTGACGCCGCTTGCCTGCATGCTGGCAAGCGCGGCGCGCAGCGCTGCTCCCGGCCGGGTTATGCGTCGCAGCCTGGATGTGCGTGCAGTGGGTGCGGTGCGCCAGCGCAGTCTCAGTCGAGCTGGCTGAACAGCTGCAGCAACGCCTGGCAGCGGCCGGGTGATTGGGTGAGGGCGGGATCGCTGAGGGACAGATCGCTGAACTCGCGGTAGCCGGCGGGCAGCAGCGCAGCATCCGCGCCGAGATCGAAGAACCCCATGCTCCAGCCGTCGAATTGGCGGCCCTGTGCATGGCCGCTGTCGATCGTCAGCATGCCACGGTGCCGCAGGTCGGCCTCGATGCGCCCGTAGAGCGCGCGGACCGCGGCTTCGTCGCCTTCCAGCGCCTGCATGAAATTGCCGTCCTTGTAGAGCAGCATGCCCGTGATGCCGGCGGCTTCATTGCTCGCCTGGCTGCTCAGCAGCAGCGCCCGCAGCTCCGCGGTCGAGAACCAGGTAACGGCCGCACTCACATAGACCAAGAAGAACACGCCGCTTGCTCCAACAGCTTCATCGTGCCCTGAGTATGCACGCGGGCGCTGGGGGTGTTTCGATCACCATCCAGCGATGCCGGGTGGGGAGGGTCGGGCTGTTGGCCGATTTCTGCGTATTCCGCAGCATGAGGCCGGCAGCCCGACCCACCCCACCCTCAAGCCGGCCGAACCACAGCCCGGCGCGATGCTGGTCGGGGGAAGACAAGACCGGTCAGAACAACCCCGAAACCCGCCCATGCTCGTCGATGTCGATGCGCTCGGAGGACGGCACCTTGGGCAGGCCAGGCATGGTCATCATGTCGCCGCAGACGGCCACCACGAAGCCCGCGCCGTTGGCCAGCCGAACCTCCCGCACATTGAGCGTGTGGCCACTCGGCGCGCCGCGCACGCTGGCGTCGGCCGAGAACGACATTTGCGTCTTGGCCATGCAGACCGGGAAATGGCCATAGGTGGTGTTCCACTCGTCGAGCTGCTTCCTCACCGCGTCGGTGAAGGTCACCTGGCCGGCGCCGTAGATCTTGGTGGCGATGGCGGTGATCTTGGCCTGCAGGGTGTCGGTGTCGGCGTAGACATAGGTGTGCTTGGCGCCGAGCTCGGCCATCTCGACCACGGCGCGGGCCACCTCCTCGGCGCCCTTGCCGCCTTCGGCCCAGTGACGGGCCAGCACGAAGCGGCCGCCCAGGGCCTCGATGCGCTCCTTGAGCAGCGCGATCTCGGCTTCGGTGTCGAAGGTGAAGTGGTTCACCGACACCACGCAGGGCAGGCCGTAGTGCTCCTTCACGTTCTTCAGGTGGCGCTCGATGTTGACGATGCCCTTCTCGAGCGCCGCGAGGTTCTCCTGGTTCAGGTCCTCCTTCTTCACGCCGCCGTGGAACTTCAGCGCCCGGATGGTGGCCACCAGCACCACCGCGGCCGGGTTCAGCCCAGCCATGCGGCACTTGATGTCGATGAACTTCTCGGCGCCCAGGTCGGCGCCAAAACCGGCCTCGGTCACCACATAGTCGGCCAGCTTCAGGCCGGCCTTGGTGGCGGTGACGGAGTTGCAGCCGTGGGCGATGTTGGCGAAGGGGCCGCCATGGATGATGGCGGGGTTGTTCTCCAGCGTCTGCACCAGGTTGGGCTTGATCGCGTCCTTCAGCAGCGTGGCCATCGCGCCCTGGGCCTTGAGGTCGCGGGCGTAGACCGGCTTGCGGTCGCCCAGGGTGTAGCCGATCACGATGCGGCCCAGCCGCTCCTTCAGGTCGGAGAGCGAGAGCGCCAGGCACAGGATGGCCATCACCTCGGAGGCCACCACGATGTCGTAGCCGTCCTCGCGCACAAAGCCGTTGGCGGTGCCGCCCAGGCCGATGGTGATCTTGCGCAGCGCGCGGTCGTTCATGTCGACCACGCGCTTCCACTGGATCAGGCGCGGATCGATGCGCAGGTCGTTGCCGTGGTTGATGTGGTTGTCGATCAGGGCCGAGAGCAGGTTGTGCGCCGCACCGATGGCGTGGAAGTCGCCGGTGAAGTGGAGGTTGATGTCCTCCATGGGCACGATCTGCGCGTAACCGCCGCCAGCCGCACCGCCCTTGACGCCGAACACCGGTCCGAGGGAGGGCTCGCGCAGGCAGATCATGGCCTTCTTGCCGATGCGGTTGAGCGCATCGCCCAGGCCCACGGTGGTGGTGGTCTTGCCCTCGCCGGCCGGGGTGGGACTGATGGCGGTCACCAGGATCAGCTTGCCGTCTGGCCGGTCCTTGAGGGTGGCCAGGTACTCCAGCGAGATCTTGGCCTTGTAGTGGCCATAGGGCTCGAGCGACTCCTCCGGGATGCCGACCTTGGCGGCCACCGCGGTGATGCGCTGCATGGTGGCCTTCTGGGCGATGTCGATGTCCGATGCCATGGTCTTGTCTCCGTCGTGACAGGGGTTTTTCGGTGGGCGCGCAGGCAAAGGCTCGGGCGCGCGAGGCCCGAATGATGCCGCGAGCCAGCGCCGGGCTTTAGGTGCCTTGCGGTCAGGGCTGTATGTCAGCGCGCGGCGGAAATCGAGTCGGCCTTGGCGATCAGGGCCTCGGCCATGCGGATGCTGGCGATGTCAATCAACCGGCCGTCCAGCGAGACCGCGCCGCGCCCTTCCTTGGCGGCCTGGGCCATCGCCTCGAGAATGCGGCGGGCCTTGGTCACCTCGGCGGCGGAGGGCGTGAAGACCTGGTTGGCCAGCTCGATCTGCGAGGGATGGATGGCCCATTTGCCCTCGTAGCCCAGCACCGCAGCCCGGTTGGCCGCGGCCACGAAGCCTTCCGGATCGCCAAAGTCGCCAAACGGGCCGTCGATCGGCCGCAGGCCATAGGCGCGGCAGGCCACCATCATGCGGGTCTGGGCGGCGTGCCAGGGGTCGGTCCAGAAGGACTGGCGGTGGCCCTGCTCGTCCTTGTCGGTGAGCACCACGCTGTCCTTGTTGACGCCGCCGATCACGGTGGTGCGGGCCCGCGTGGAGGCCGCGTAGTCGGCCACGCCGAAGCTCATGGCCTCCAGCCGCCTGCTGGACTGTGCGATCGCCTCCACATTGGCCATGCCCAGCGCGGTCTCGATCAGCACCTCGAAGCCGATGCGTTTGCTGCGCTTCTTGGCCGCCTCGATCTGGGTGACCATCATGTCGACCGCGTAGACGTCAGCGGCGGTGCCGGCCTTGGGGATGAGGATCATGTCCAACCGCGGGCAGGCCTCGACGATGTCGACCACGTCGCGGTACATGTAGTGGGTGTCCAGGCCGTTGATGCGCACCATCAGGGTCTTGCTGCCCCAGTCGATGTCGTTGAGGCCCTGCACGATGTTGCGGCGTGCCTGTTCCTTGTCGTCCGGGGCGACGGCATCCTCGCAGTCCAGGAAGATGATGTCAGCTGCGGATTTGGCCGCCTTCTCGAACATGCCGGAGTTGGAGCCGGGCACGGCGAGTTCGGAGCGGTGCAGGCGGGGGGTGGCCTGTTCGATGATGGTGAAGCTCATGGCGTGAGGTCCTCGGGGTGGGGGGCGAAAGGGGTTGAAGGCCCGTGGAGGGCGCAGGCGGGGCGAGTCTCAGATCAGGCGGGGGAGTGTGACGGCGTGCGGCGGGCGTGGGGCGGTCTGCGCATGATGCGGGCGGCCGGGGCGTTCAGCCGGTGGAGCCGAAGCCCGCGGCGATGCAGTTGATCG
>CAISYQ010000217.1 GCA_903889735.1 uncultured Methylibium sp. | reverse complement strand
GCGCCAGGGGCCGGAGCACCGGCCTGGACTGACAGGGCCCGCAGCTGACCCGGTCAGCTGCGTCCGCTGGGCGGTCCGGCTTGGATCCTCAGCCAGCCGGTCCGCGAAGGGCGCGCAGGCTGCGCTGAACCAGCGTCACGCCGACCAGCGCCAGGGCGCCGGCCACCACCCCCAGCAGGCCGTCGGCCAGCACCGGTCCGAGGGCCGTGACCAGACCGGACAGGCCCGCTGCTGCGGCCGCGATCGAGGCCACCCCGGCCTCGATCGCGTGATGCAGCCAGGGGATGCCGTGGGTGAGGATGCCGCCGCCGACCAGGAACATCGCGGCCGTTCCCGCCACCGTGAGGAATTTCATCAGCCAAGGGGCGGCCCGCAGGATGCCGGCCCCGAGCTGACGCTGCAGCCGCGGCCCGGGGCCGTCACCCGCCCGCTGGCTGAGCCACAGGCCCGCGTCATCGAGCTTCACGATGCCAGCCACCAGGCCGTAGACCCCGACCGTCATCGCCACCGCGATGCCCAGCAGCACCGACAGCTGGGTCGCGAAGGGCGATGCCGCCACCGTGCCCAGGGTGATGGCGATGATCTCGGCCGAGAGGATGAAGTCGGTGCGCACCGCGCCCTGGATCTTGTCGCGCTCCAGGGCCACCAGGTCGACGGCCGGATCCGCCAGCGCGCGAGTGAGCTCGGCATGGTGGGCCTCGTCCTCTTGGCGGCTGTGCAGGAAGCGGTGGGCCAGTTTCTCGAAACCCTCGAAACAGAGAAAGGCGCCGCCCACCATCAGCAAGGGCGTCACGGCCCAGGGTGCGAAGGCGCTGATGGCCAGTGCGGCCGGCACCAGGATGGCCTTGTTGCGCGCCGAGCCCCGCGCCACCGCCCAGACCACCGGCAGCTCGCGCTCGGCCCGCACGCCGGCCACCTGCTGGGCGTTGAGCGCCAGATCGTCGCCCAGCACGCCGGCGGTCTTGCGGGCCGCCACTTTGGTGAGCACCGCCACATCGTCAAGCACGGTGGCGATGTCGTCGAGCAGGGCGAGCAGGCTGGAGGCCATGGGGCGGTCCTTGGGGTCGGTGCGGGGTTGACCGCGGCAAAGGGGGGAAGCGGCGCGATGGTAGCGGCGCCTGCCTTGCCGGCTCAGGCGCCGGGGTCTTGCGCCGCCGGGTCAATGTCCCCACGCCAGCGCGCCTGCAGCGCCGCCCAGCCTTCATGGCCGAGGCGGCGCAAGGTCGCGATGTTGGCCTCGTAGATGAGTTCGGCCTCGGGGAAGGCCGCCACGGCGCGGTCGATGCTGTCCTCGCGCAGCAGGTGCAGCAGGGGCCAGGGCGAGCGGTTGGTGGCATGGGCCGGGTCGTCGGGCTCGGCGTCGCCGAAGCGGTAGTCGGGGTGAAAGCCCGCGACCTGGAGCACGCCGCCATGGCCGAGTTGCTCCACCGCCCTCTCGGCCAGGGCCACGAAATCGTTGTAGTCGCCGAAGTCCTGCAGCACACCGGGGTGGATCAGCAGGGTGGTCTCGGTCTGCTCGGGGTCGGCCGCGGCCAGGTGGTCGAGCTCCTCGCACAGCACGGCGAGCAGCGCATCGGTGTCGCGGGCCTCGCTGACCACCCAGCGAATGCGGCCCCGGACATGAACCCCCCTGGCGAAGGGGCAGAGGTTGAGCCCGATCACGGCCTGTTCGAGCCAGCCACGCGTGCAGGCCACCACGCCGTCCCGGCCGGCGGCGGCGGAGGCCTCGGTGGCGGCTTTGGTGGCTGCACCGGCGATCTCTGCCGGCCCGGTGGCCAAGGGGTCTGGGGGGGCGTCGCTCATGGGCTTGATCATGACCTCATTCGTGGGGGAGCCCGTACGCCGCTCATGGCCTCGATCATCGCCTCATTCAAGGGGTCCGCAAGGCATCCCTCATGGCGTCTCTGAGGGGATTCCCACCCTACACTGCAGCCGCACGGGGTCCAGGTCCAACGCGCCCAGGGCGTCACGCCGCCGTCCCCTGAACCGGAGCCCAGCCATGCTGCAAACAACACGCCTCCCCCTGCACTGCGGGCGCGGGCTCGCCCTGGGGGCCGTGACCGCGGCGCTGCTGGGGGCCCTGCAGGCCGCCGCGCAGACGGTGCCCGAGCCCTGGCCCGTGGCCGGCCGCCAGGGCGTGATCCTGCAGGTCATCGTGCCCATGGCGCTGGCCAGCGACCGCGAGGCCTACCGGGTGCAGATCGGGGCCCTTTGCGCCGGCCGGGAAACCTGCTTCGTGAACTTCTACACCAACTCGACCGCCGCGCCGCTGGCCCTGCCGCTGCCGGAGGCGATCGCGAACGAGGCCACCGCGGTGCTGCGCCGCTCGGCCAAACAAGGCACCGAGGGCTTTCGATGGAGCTGCCGGCTGGCGCTGCCGGAGCCGAATTGCTTTTGACCGCTCAACCGCCGGCCACGCCGACAACCCGCCCCAAGCGCCTGGAGGGACCCATGAACCGCAAACCGATCCCGGCCGCACGGACCCAGACCCTGCTCAGGCCCCTGCTGACCGTCATGGTCGCCCTGTTCACCGCCTTCCCCGGCGGGGGATTGGCCCCGGCCACCGCCGCCGAAGCCATCGCCGCCGAAGACGACCCCCGGCAATACCTGCTCTTCGTCGAGGAATTCACCGGCAGCTGCGTGGCCCGCAGCGGCGTGCAGGTGCTGGTGAAGAACACCCACCCGACGCGCGGCCTGCGGGTGTGGCTGGACCGGTATCACGCGGGCACCGGCACCGGCGACCGCTCGCGCACCGACCTGCCGCCCGCCTCCGCGCCGGAGCCCCTGGGCTGCTCGCGCAACAACAACGCGCCCCAGGAGTGGCGGGTGGTGCGCGCCGCATTCATCAACTGACGAGCGCCGGACTGGCGGGCGGATCGGCGGGCGCCTCCCCGTCGTCCTCGCCCAGGAAGCCCCCGCTCTGGTGGGCCCAGAGCCGGGCGTAGAGGCCGCCGCGCGCCAGCAGGCTGCGGTGGTCGCCCTCCTCGACCACGCGGCCCTCGTCGAGCACGATCAGGCGGTCCATCGCGGCGATGGTGGAGAGCCGGTGCGCGATCGCGACCACGGTCTTGCCCTCCATCAGGCGGTAGAGGCTGGCCTGGATCGCTGCCTCGACCTCGCTGTCCAGGGCGCTGGTGGCCTCGTCGAGCAGCAGGATGGGCGCGTCCTTGAGCATCACGCGGGCGATGGCGATGCGCTGGCGCTGGCCGCCGGAAAGCTTCACGCCGCGCTCGCCGACATGGGCGTCATAGGCTTTGCGGCCCTTGGCGTCGGAGAGCGACTGCACGAACTCATGGGCCTCGGCGCGGCGGGCGGCGGCCACCATGTCCTCGTCGCCCGCATCGGGCCGGCCGTAGAGGATGTTGTCGCGCACCGAGCGGTGCAGCAGCGAAGTGTCCTGCGTGACCATGCCGACCTGCGCCCGCAGGCTGTCCTGGGTCACCGTGGCGATGTCCTGACCATCGACGAGGATGCGGCCCGACTCCAGGTCGTAGAAGCGCAGCAGCAGGTTGACCAGCGTGCTCTTGCCCGCGCCGGAGCGGCCGACCAGGCCCACCCGCTCGCCCTGCCTGACCTCGAGTGTGAGGCCCTGGATCACGGGCTTGACGCCGCCGTAGTTGAAATGCACGTCCTCGAATCTCAGCTCGCCGTGCGTGACCCGCAGCGGCGCGGCATCCGGCCGGTCGACCACCGTGTGGGGCCTGGACAGGGTTTCCATGCCGTCCTGCACGGTGCCGATGTGCTCGAACAGCGAGGCCATCTCCCACATGATCCAGTGGGAGATGCCGTTGAGGCGCAAGGCCATCGCGGTGGCCGCCGCCACCGCACCCACGCCGACCTCGCCGCGCATCCACAGCGCCAAGGTCACGCCGCTGGTGGCCAGGATCAGCACCATGCTCAGCAGGTGGTTGACGATCTCGAAGCCCGTCACCAGCCGCATCTGCGCGTAGCCCGACCCCATGAACTCCTGCATCGCGCCCCGGGCAAAGCCGGCCTCGCGCCCGGCATGCGAGAACAGCTTCACGGTGGCGATGTGGGTGTAGGCATCGGTCACCCGCCCAGTCATCAGCGAGCGCGCATCGGCCTGCTGCTGTGCCACCCGGCCCAGGCGCGGCACGAAATAGCCCAGCACCGCGACATAGAGCGCCAGCCAGCCCACGAAGGGCAGGACCAGCCAGGCGTCCAGCTGCCCGAGCACCGCGATCAGGGTGAGGAAATAGATGACCACGAACATCAGGATGTCCGTGACGATCAGCATCACGTCGCGCACCGCCAGCGAGGTCTGCATCACCTTGGTGGCCACCCGGCCGGCGAACTCGTCCTGGTAGAAGGCCAGGCTCTGGCCCAGCATCAGGCGGTGGAAGTTCCAGCGCAGCAGCATGGGGAAATTGCTGAACAGCACCTGGTACTTGAAGAGCGCCTGCAGCGCCACCACCAGCGGGCTGGCCACCAGGATGGCCGCCAGCAGCAGCAGGTTCGTGCCTTGCTCCTCCCACAACCGGGCCGGCTCGACCGTCCCGAGCCAGTCGACGATGCGGCCCAGCATGCTGAAGAGCAGCGCCTCGAAGGCGCCGATCAGCGCCGTCAAGAGGGTCATTGCCAGGATGAAGCGCCGCGAACCGCGGGTGCAGGCCCAGATGAAGGGCAGCAGGCCGCGCGGCGGCGGCAGCGGAGCGGCATCCGGGTAGGGATGCAGCAGCTTCTCGAAGGCAGGGAACAAGAGGGGTCTCCAGCGGCAGCCGGGGGCTGCCATCTCCAGGATCAGGGCGGCCGCGGCTACTGCACGAGCTGCAGCACCTCGATCTGCTCAGGCACCGTCTCGAAGGTGCCCGCGCCCGAGGGCATCTGGAGCAGGGGCTTCAATTGGGCGTCCAGCAGCCACACCGTCGGGTAGACGAGCTGGCGGGCGCGCTCGTCGCCAATGGCGGTCTGGAACTCGGCGTAGTTCTGCAGGCGCGGGCCGACCCGGATGAACACCGATCGGGCCAGCACCGAGAGCGAGCTGCGCAGATCGACCAGCAGGTAGTCGCGCTGGAAATGCGGCAGCAGCTCGGATTGGTGGCGCTCCAGGAAGGCCTCGTAGCGGCGGCAGTAGCGGCAGTCGTTGGCGCCCAGGTAGACATAAAGGCGCTTGTTCTCGCGGCGGGCGCGCTCGACCACGGCGCTGAGATCGAACTCGGCCCGCTCGGGCAGGCCGCTCGGCTGGATCACGGTGGCACCATAGGCCGCCGGCAGCCCCAACGCTTGCGCGGCGGGCGAGGACACCAGCAGAAGACAGGCCAGGAGCGCGGCCATGAGTGCGGTCATTGGTGCGGCGGCACGAGCCTGCGCGGCACGAATACCCCGAACGGCAGCCGCAGTCCAGAGGCCGCGAGCCGCCCACACGGAGAGCGGGCCCCGGTGTCGCGCCCGGGCGGTCAGGCCCCCTGGCGACGGCCTCACTGGACCGCCAGCGAACCCTGGAAGTGCGCCTCCTTGGAGTCCTCCACCTCGGCCTTGAGGACACCGGGCTGGCGCGGCACGAAATGGAAGCGCAGCTGCGGGTTCTCGCTGACCGAGAAGTCGAGCTCGGCGTCAAACAGCTTGCTCTGGCCGTAGCTCACCTTGATGGATCGCACGAAGTGCGGCGGGATGAACATCACCGTCTGGTTGTTGAGCTCGAAGCCGGTGTCGTTGGGGTGGACCACCCGCACGTCGGCGACGGTCAAGGCATTCATCTTGACGCCATCGGGAAGCTTGAAGGCGGTCTTGCCGATCTCGCTGAGCGGGCCGCGGTTGGGCGGCGCCGAGCAGCCGCCCGAGGTCTTGACGTAGCGGGAGTCCATGTGAAGCTCGCCGTTGCTGAGCTCGCTGACCACGCGCACATGGCTGTATTCGTTGACCCGCAGCCGCATCTCGAAGTCGGCCTGCCCCAGCTCGGGCGTGAGGTCCAGCACCGCGGCCAGCTCCGAGGGGTTCTTGTCGACCACCACGTACATGCGCTTGACATAGAGCTCGGGCGTCTGCGGCAGGCGGGAGGCGATCTTGACCGGCACGGCGGCGCCGTAGGCCGCGCGCAGCGGCACCATCAGCAGCACCTGGGATGCGGTGACCTCGATGGGCCGGTCCTTGAAGAGGTTGGCGCGCAGCCGCTCCCATTCGGGCGAGGAGTCGGTGTGCGCCACGTTGGTGGGCAAGCCCCCCGGGGCCGCCAGGGCGGGCAGGCCCGCTGCCAGCCACAAACCGACCCCGGCGGATGCCGCCAGGAAGTCACGCCTCCACTGCCTGCTGCTCATTCAACGACCTCCCAGACTGCCCAGCGTTCCGCAAAGGCCCCCGCAAGAGATCGTGGGACTTGGAACATCTTTCACTTTAGCAGGGCCTCAGACGCCCGCAGCCCCCAACTCCCGGTAGGCATCGCGCATCCAGAGCTTGACGCGCTGGCGGTCCATCAGGCCCAGGCCGGTGGTCTCGCGGTCGGCGCGGTGGGCGGCGGACCAGAAGCTGGCGCTGCTGCCGTCGATTTTCTGCATGGCGCTGTCGTGGAGGCGGCGCAGCTTGATGACGCGCGCACCGAACTCGAGCGCCCGCGCCGCCTCGCCCGACTGCTCGAGGATGGAGAAGTCGTCGCCGCGGAGCTCGTTGCGCACCAGCCGGTACTGCAGCCGCATGCCGAAGCGGTCGAGCACGCGCTTGAGAAGGTCCACCGAGTCACGGCCCGAGTCCATCACATGCCAGTAATGGAATTCCAGGCCCACCTCATGGGCCATTTCCAGCACGCCGGACTCGTCCATCCACTTCACCAGCGGGTCATGGGTCTGGGCGGCCAGATCCACCAGGATGCGGCGGCCCGGCTCATCGACCGCGGCTTCCACGATCTGGTCCATGGCCTCGAAGCTGTCGACCGGCAGCGCGGACGCGTAGCCGGCGTAGAAGCGCAGCAGCGCGCCGTGCGAGCGGTCGGTGTCGAAGCCGAGGAAGGGCTGCTCATGGTCGATCAGGTACTGCGCCAGCAGCCGTGCGACCACGGACTTGCCCACGCCGCCTTTCTCGCCGCCGATCAGGTGGATGGGGGTCATGCTTGCTTTCGGAAAGGGGGTGGAGGGAGGGTGATCGGTGCCGCGATTGTCAGGGGCTGAGCCGCACCCCCGATCACCGTCCGCAGGAAGCATGCCACCGCTACCGCGCCACCAGGGAGGGCCGGCTCCCCCGGAACGCCAACCCAGCCCCCGCACGGACTACCATCTCCACCCCGATCCGATCCGGCGCGCGCATGCGGTTGCCCCGGCACGGTGCACGGCCGATCATCACCCCCCTCCGCTCGCCCCGTCCGCCCCAGCGGCAGACCCTGCCCCCTTCCCATGACCAGAACCGAGAAACCCGCACCGCGTTGGAACCCCCGAGCCACCGAGCAGGAGCGGTGCATCGCCCTGGTGGACGCCCGGTTCCTCGACTGGCTGTGCGGCAAGGACTCCGAGGGCGGGGAATCCCAACCCGCCCGGCGCGAGCGCCTGCAGGGCCTGCTGGAAGACGCCCTGGCGCAGGTCCAGGTGGCGGCCCAGGTGGTGCGCGTGTACTGGTACAGCAGCCACGCGGCCTCGCAGACCATCGACGGCCACCTGCTGCGCTGGGTCCGCCCCGAGGCGGCCGACGGCGGCGTCTCGCTGCTGCAGGCCCTCTCCCGCGACCTGACGCAGCTGGCCCAGCACCGCGCCTGCGAGCATGTGCTGGTGGTCTCGGACGATGACCGCCTGCTGCCCGCGATCGACGCGGCCCAGCTGCACGGCATGATGGTCCACCTCCTGGCCGACGAATCGGCCGCCGACCTCGCGGCCCTGGCCCGCACCGACGCGCCCTGGGTCTCGCTGCTGCGCCAGGGCGACCGGCGCGTCGTGGTCAGCAGCGCCGATCTCGAGCAAACGCTCTGGGGCGATGGGCTGGCGCCGCACAAGGCGCCCCGGGGGCGCCAGGGCCCGGCCGCGACCGAGGCCGGCCCCCTGCGCGAGGCCCTCGAATCCATGGTGACCCGCTGGTGGGCCGAGGTCCCGGAATCGGCCCGCCAGGATCTCTATGCCCACCTGCCCAACCAGCGCGGCCTGCCCCAGGAGGCGGACCGGCAGCTGCTCTTGCACCTGAGCCAGCAGCTCGGTCGGCCCCTGGCCGTGCCCGAGAAGCGGCTCATGCGTGAGCTGGCCCGGGCCGTGGCGCTGGCCGACGACGGCTCGCCGCAAGGCCTGGCGCCGCCCGAGGCCGCGCCCCTGGCCACCCCTGAAGAGGCGCCCCAGCCGGCAGACCACTGACCCCGGGTTGACCGCGATACCGATACCGACACCGAGCCTGACGCCCATGCCTGCAACCTCCCCCCTCGCCCCACCGCCAAGCGGCATCTCGCCCGGCGGGCTGGAAGGATTCATCCGCCGCACGGTGTCGGTGTCGCCCCGCTCCAGGCTCGGTACCCCGTGGAGGGCGGGGTGGCTTGCGGCCTGGTTCGGCGCGATCCTCGCGGGCTGCGCCGCCCCGCCTACCGCGCCGGACGCCCCCACCATGTCGGCCGCGGTGGCGGTGGCGGTGGCGGTGGCGGAGCCGGTGCTGGCGCCCAACGCCAACCTGGTCGCCCAGGGCATCCCGCCGATCCCGATGTCGCTGGTGCGGCAGGTCGAGAAATACACCGAATTCCGCGGCCATGGCTTCGTTGAATGGCACCCCACCCGCCCCGAGATGCTGGTTTCGCACCGTCAGGCCGGCGCGAGTGTGGCGCAGCTCTTTCGCGTGGGCGCGGCACTCGCCGAGCCCGAACCGCTCACCGACGGGCCCGAGCCCGCCGGCAGCGGCAGCTGGGAGCCGCGCGAAGGCCGCTACCTGGTGTTCGGCCGCAGCAGCGGTGGGAACGAGGCCAACCAGCTCTACCGGCTGGTGCCGCCCTCGCGCGAGGCCGTGCTCCTGACCGATCCCGACGAGCGCCATGCCGCCATCGATTGGCTGCACGGCAGCGCCCGGCTCATCTACAGCTCGGTGCCGCTGGACCGCACCGCCCAGGGCGGCAGCCGCGTGGCGCCCAGCACCACGCTGTGGCTCATGGACCCGCTAGAGCCCGCGGGGCGGCGCAAGATCGCCGAACTGCCCGGCACCGGCTGGTCGGGCGGCGATGTCTCGCACGACGACCGCACGCTGGCCCTCACTCGCTACGTGTCCGCGAACGAATCGGAGGTCTGGACGCTCGACCTGGCCAGTGGCCGCGCCGCGCAGTTGCTGCCTGCCAAGGGCGAGGCGCTCAAGGCCTCGCATGCGCCAGTCGGCTTCAGCGAGGACGACGGCGCGCTCTTCGTGGTGAGCGACCGCAGCGGCGAGTTCCGCGAACTCATGCGCCTGACCCTGCGCGGTCCCGGTGCGGGGCAACTGCAGCGCGTCACGGGACACATCCCCTGGGACGTGGAGGACGCCAGCCTGAGCAGCGCCGGTCGGCGCATCGCCGCACGGATCAACGTGGACGGCCGCTCGGAGCTGAGGCTCTTCGACGCGCAGACGCTCGCCGAGCTGCCCGCGCCCACCCTGCCGGCCGGCAGCGTGAACACCGCCCGATTCCATCCCAGGCTCGACCTGATGGCCGTCGCTGTGGACAGCAGCCGCGGACCGAACCAGCTCCATGTGCTGGAGGGCGCGGGCACCACCCCCTGGACCCGCCCCTACGTGCCGCCGGGCATCGATACCTCCAGCTTCGCCGACCAGCGCATCGTGCGCTGGCAGGGCTTCGACGGCCTCACCCTGTCGGGGGTGATGAGCACGCCGCCGGCCCGCTTCACCGGCAAGCGGCCGGCGGTGGTGATCGTTCACGGCGGCCCCGAAAGCCAGGCGACCACCGGCTTCCTGGGCCGCTGGCATTACCTGATCAACGAGCTCGGCGTGGCAGTGATCGAGCCCAATGTGCGGGGCTCCTCCGGCTACGGCAAGACTTTCCTGGCGCTGGACAACGGTTTCAAGCGCGAGGATTCGGTCAAGGACCTGGGCTCGCTGCTTGACTGGATCGCCACCCAGCCCGGGCTCGACGCCTCGCGGGTGCTGGTCTACGGCGGCAGCTACGGCGGCTACATGAGCCTGGCGGCCAGCGTGCACTTCGCCGACCGCATCGCCGGGGCGATCGACGTGGTCGGCATCTCGAATTTCGTGACCTTCCTGCAGAACACCGAGAGCTACCGCCGCGACCTGCGCCGCGTCGAGTACGGCGACGAGCGCGACCCCGCCATGCGCGCCTTCCTGGAGAGGATCTCGCCGCTCAACAACGCGCAGAAGATCAGGAAACCGCTCTTCGTGGTGCAGGGCAAGAACGACCCGCGCGTGCCGGTGACCGAGGCCGAGCAGATCGTCGCGAAGGTGCGCGAGAACGGCTCGCCGGTCTGGTACCTGCGCGCCGAGAACGAGGGCCACGGCTTCCGCCGCAAGGAGAACGCCGACTTCCAGTTCTACGCCATGCTGGCCTTCATGGAGCAGACGCTGCTGAAGTGAACGCCGGACCGCTTGCGCTGATCCACCTCGACCCTTTTTTCCTGATCATCGACAAGCCGGCCGGGCTGTTGGCGGTGCCGGGGCGCGGAGCCGACAAGCAGGACTGCCTGGCGCTGCGCGTCCTGCAGGTCTGGCCCGATGCCCGCGTGGTGCACCGCCTCGATGAGGCGACCTCGGGCCTGATGGTGTTCGCCCGCGGTGCGTTGGCGCAGCGCACGCTCGGGCGCGCCTTTGAGCAGCGCGAGGTTGGCAAACGCTATGTCGCTGTCGTGCACGGCCGACCGGCCGAGACGGCCGGCTTGATCGACCTGCCGATCGGTGCCGATTGGCCCCAGCGGCCCCGGCAGCGCGTGGATCCCGACCAGGGCAAACCAGCCTTGACCCGGTGGCGCATCCTGCCGACAAGCGAAACCGCAGCCGTCGGGGATGGGCGGGAAGCCCCCGCAGATCAGAAAAGCCCCTGCCCCGACCGCACCCGGCTCGCCCTCGAGCCGATGACAGGACGAACGCACCAGCTGCGCGTCCACCTGGCGGCGATCGGTCACCCGATCGTTGGAGATCGGCTGTACGGGCCCGAGGTGGCGCCGACCGAGGTCCGCATGCTGCTGCACGCAACGGGGCTTGAGCTGCCGCATCCGGTCAGCGGCGAGAGGCTGGGTTTCGAGAGCCCGCTGCCGTTTTGACCCGTGGCGCGGTCCACAGGCGTATCTCACCAGCGCTACGACGACCCTATCGGGTTGGCCCTGGGCCCACGGCAGCCTCCAGCGACGGGCCGCACATCCGGCCCATCAGCCGTCCATGAAAAAGGGGCCTCGCGGCCCCTTTTTCGATACCCTGGCCGGGACTCCCGCGGTCAGCCGCGGGGACCCTTGCTCGCTCAGGGCTTCTTGGCGTAGGCGCTGCACCAGCCAGGGCCAGCCACCTGCTTGGCGCCGAACAGCGGGCAGCCGCCCGCAGCGTCAGTGGCCTTGCCTTGGTAGAGCTGGCAATTGCTGCACTTCTGGCCGGCGGCATAGGTCTTGAACTTGGCCTTGTCGGCCTTGGTGGCGTCGGCCACGTAACCGAGGGCCACCGCGTTGGCGTCCTTGTCACCGACCATTTCGGCCTGGGCGCTGCGTGCGGCCATCAGTGCCAAGCCGGCGGCGGGGATCCATTGAATGAACTGTCGGCGAGCGGTCATCGGGTTCTCCGTGAGGTTGAGGTGAGAGGTAAACGCGGCGTCGGGGGTTTCCGACGACAGGCGAATGGTAATGAAAGCGGCTGACATCGCCCAGAACTCGGTGAAAACCCGAGCAAGCTGCCCGGCGTGAGCGGCTCCGCGCCGTTGACGGAGTGACTCCAGGGTCAGGTCGGTGGCCTGATCCGGGCCGTGAGACTGGAACTTGTTGGCCTCGGCCTACAGGGGCATCGGACCAGGATTCGGGGCCGTTGGGCTCCGCGGAAGAGGGGTGGCCCTGGGCGTTGAGCCGCCGAACCGCGGCCCGCCCGGGAGGCTGCCATGGGCTACGCCAACTCTGGCGCCGTTGGGGCCCCGGCCTCCCCTTCGGCCCGCAGGTGCACCCGCACGCCCTGCACGGCCACCACCTGCCCAGGGCGCAGCTTGGCGCCGCGTCGCAGCTCCTCGCGTCCGTCGACCTGCACTTTGCCTGTGGCGATCAGGACCTTGGCGGCACCGCCGCTGCCGGCCAGCCCTGTGGCCTTGAGCAGGGCGTCCAGCGTGATGAGCTCACCGCGGATCTCGAAGTCGATGGTTTCCATGGCCGCCTCAGGCCGTTGCGCATGCGATGCGCGACAGAATCGGGGGGTGCGCCGGCCCCAAGCCCGGCCTGCCCTGCAAGCCCATCGACGCCGAGATGTTCACGAATTCCATGCCGCCAGTGTCCTTCAAACACGCCCGCCCACCGCGATGAACCCCCGGCCCACCACCATCGACGACCTCGACCGCTTCGACACCGTGATCGACGCGCGCTCGCCGGCAGAGTTCGCCCTGGATCACCTCCCCGGCGCGATCAACTGTCCTGTGCTCGACGACGAGGAGCGCCAGCTGGTCGGCACCACCTATGTGCAGGTCTCGGCCTTCGAGGCGCGCAAGCTGGGCGGCGCGATGGTCGCGCGGCACATCGCCGAGCACCTGGAGGCGCGCTTTCGGGACCAGCCCAAGAGCTGGCGACCCTTGGTCTACTGCTGGCGCGGCGGCATGAGGAGCGGCAGCTTCACCACCTGGCTGCGACTGGTCGGCTGGGACGCCCAGCAGCTGCAGGGCGGCTACAAGGCTTGGCGCCGCCATGTGATCGAGCGACTGGCGGCCTTGGCACCCACCCTGCCGCTGCGGGTGCTGTGCGGTCCGACCGGCAGCGCCAAGACGCGGGTGCTGCAGGCGCTGGCGGCCCAGGGCGAGCAGGTGCTGGACCTGGAGCAACTGGCGGCCCACCGCGGCTCGGTGCTGGGCGCCCTGCCGGGCATCGCGCAGCCCTCGCAGAAGGCCTTCGAGACCCAGCTCGTGGCGGCCCTGGGGGCGCTGGACACCGGTCGTACCGTCTGGATCGAGGCCGAGAGCCGGCGCATCGGACGGCTCACCGTGCCCGAGCCGCTGCTGCTGCGCCTGCGCGAGAGTCCGGTGGTGGAGATCGTCGCCACACCCGCGGCGCGGCTGGCCTACCTGCTGCGCGACTACGCCTGGTTCGCCGACGACCCCCAGGGCTTGGCGGACCAGATCGGTTGCCTGAAGGACCTGCAATCGGGCGAGACGATCGACCGCTGGCAGGGCTGGTCGCGGGCGGGTGACCTGGCGCCCCTGTTCGCCGAGCTGATGTCCGGCCATTACGACCCTCTCTACGCACGCTCACAGGGCCGCCACCTCGCCGCCCTGCCCTCCTGCGCCCGCGTGGAGACCGAGGACCTCTCGGATCCAGGCATCGAGGCCCTGGCCCAGCGGATCGCAGCGCTCGGCTGAACTCCGGCTTCGGCGAGGTCCGTGCACGACCGGTCGGGCTGACCCGTCCGGGGCGACTCAGTCGCGGTGGATGGCGTCGATCCAGCGCACGGTCTGGGGCGGCTCGGCCGGCTCGATGTCGAGGTTGACCGCCACGGCCTCCCCATCGCTGCGAACCAGCACGCATTCCAGCACCTCGTCGGCACTGGCATTGATCTCTTGGTGGGGTACGTAGGGCGGAACGTAGATGAAGTCGCCCGGGCCGGCCTCGGCGGTGAATTCCAGCCGCTCACCCCAGCGCATGCGGGCGCGGCCCTTGACGATGAAGATCACGCTCTCCAGAGGCCCATGGTGGTGGGCGCCGGTCTTGGCATCGGGGTGGATGTGCACCGTGCCGGCCCACAGTTTCTGGGCGCCGACCCGCGCAAAATTGATGGCGGCCTTGCGGTCCATGCCCGGGGTCTGGGCGGTGTTGGCGTCGAGCTGGTCGGCCGCGACGACGCGCACGCCATCCTGCTGCCAGCGCGGGGGTGGAGGTTCGATCGGAAGTTCGCTCACGGAGGGCTCCATCGCCCCGAACGGGCGCGCAGCCATTGTGACGCGCAGCCCTGGCCAGGCGCATGCGCTACACTCGACTCCGTAGATATGCACAAGACCGTGGTTCTTCGAGGTTCGTTCGATCCGCACGCCGGTTCCGGCATGCGTCTGGTTCTTCCCCCAGGTAACGTTTCTTGAGTGTCTCTGCAGGGGCGCGGCATGTCGTCGTGTCCTACTTTTGATCGATCGATAGGAATGTTATGAGCGTGCAAACCGGTACCGTGAAGTGGTTCAACGAGAGCAAGGGCTTCGGCTTCATCGCCCAGGACGGCGGCGGCGCTGACGTCTTCGCCCACTTCCGGGACATCCAGGGCACGGGCTTCAAGACCCTGCAGGAAAACCAGCGCGTCGAATTCGAAGTCAAGCAAGGCCAAAAGGGCCCGCAGGCTGCGAACATCCGCCCGCTGTAATGGCTTCGGGCCTTCGGGCCCGGGTTGAAAAAAACGCGGCTTCGGCCGCGTTTTTCGTTGTCGGGCGCGGTGTCAGCCGCGCCTCGGGCGGGGGCCCCGTCCCCCGGCCTGGACCTCAGGGCTTGCCCGGCTGCGACGCAACCGATGCCGCGGCATCGGCCTGCCAGCCACCGCCCAGCGCCAGGTAGAGCCGGATCAGCGCCTGGCGCCGCTCGAGCAGGCTCTGGGCCACCTCGGTATCGGCCGCCAGCTGCTGCCGCTGGGCATCGAGCACCTCGAGAAAGCTGGTGACGCCGGCCCGGAACCGCAGGTCGGCCAGGCGCAGGGCCTCGCGCGCGGCCGTGGAGCGCCGACCCTGGACCTCCAGCAGTTCGGCGCTAGTCTCGTAGGCGCTCAGGCTGTCGGCCACCTCGCCCAGCGCCGACAGGATGGTCTTGCGGTAGACGATCAGGGCCTGGTCGAGCCGCGCCAGCGCCGCGTCGCGGTTGAAGGTCAGGGCGCCGCCCTGGAACAGCGGCTGCACGATGCCCGGCCCGAGCGAGGCCACGGTGGCGCCCTGGCCGGTGAGCGCATCTCCCAGGCTGGTGCTGACCCCGCCCAGCAGGGCCGTGAGCGAGATGCTGGGGAAGAATCGCGCCCGGGCCTCGCCCACGCGGGCATTCGCGGCCACGATCTGGGCCTCGGCACGGCGCAGGTCGGGGCGGCGCTCCAGCAAGGCCGAGGGCAGACCGGCCGGCGCTGCCCCGGGCAGGATCAGGCCGGGCGGGGTGTCCACCTTCAGTCCGCCAGGAGGGCGTCCCAGCAGGAGGGCCAACGCGTTCTGCGTCTCGACGATCTGGCGGCGCAGCGGTGGCAGGCGCGCCTCGGTGGCCGCCAGCGCGCTCTCCTGCTGTCGCTCCTCGGCCGCGGTGGAGATGCCGGCCTGGGAGGTGCGCTGGATCAGGCGCAGGCCCTCACGCTGGTTGGCCGCTGCGGCCAGGGTGACGACCTGGATGTCGCGCAACGCGGCCAGCTGGTAGTAGAGGCCCGCCACCTGGCCGATCACCGACGTGGTGACGCCATGCTGGTTCTCCCCGCGCGACATCAGGTCGGCGCGGGCCGCCTCCGAGGACCGGGCGATGCGCCCCCAGAGGTCGAGCTCCCAGCTGACGGCCGCGCCGGCCAGGAAGGAGGAAGAAACCCGGTCGCCCGGCAGCCGCGCGATCGGCGAGGTGTTCAGGTTCAGGCTCACGCCGGGCAGCAGGGGGGCGCGGGCAATGCCGGCCTGCGCGGCGGCTTCCCGCACCTGGGCCGCGGCCAGCAGACCGTCGGGGCCGCCCTTGAGGGCCTCCTCGATCAGGGCCTGCAGGGGCGCGTCGGTGAAGACCTGGCGCCAGGGCTGATCGGCCAGGCTGCGGGTATCGCCGAGAGGCCCTGCAGCCCCTGGCGCAAGGTCTGCCGCCGGGTAGGCGGCTGGCAGGTCCACCGCGGGACGCTGGTAATCCTGAGACACCGGCGGAAGGGCGCAGCCGCCCAGCAGGGCGACCGCCAGGAGCGCCAGTCCCAGGCGGGGGCCCGGGGCGGGCTGGGGCGACGCCGCGGACCGGCCGGCATCAGGGAAGCCGGCGCAGGGCACCGCCCGGTGGCCCGCTGAGGCCCCGGCGTGCTGCCCGCGCAGGAGTTCACTCGGGGTGTGGCGCGGCGTTCTCATGCGTGCTCCTCGGTGAGCCGGGCCGCGTGGGGCGGCGCGGTGGGTTCCGATGGCGCGTGCCGGCTGCCCCGGTGGGTCGGCCGGTCGATGGCGACGAAGAGCACCGGCACGATGAAGATCGCCAGCAACGTGGCGGCCAGCATGCCGCACAGCACCGTGATGCCCATCGACACGCGCGAAGCGGCACCGGCGCCCGAGGCCGTCACCAGCGGCACGACGCCGAGGATGAAGGCGAAGGACGTCATGACGATGGGCCGCAGGCGCAGCTTGGCGGCCCCCACCGCCGCGCTCACCGCGTCTTCGCCGGCCTCGCGCTTCATCTTGGCGAACTCCACGATCAGGATCGCGTTCTTGGCCGCGAGACCGATCAGCAGCACCAGCCCGATCTGGGCGTAGATGTTGTTGGTGAGGCCCGTGAGGTAGAGCCCCAGCATCGCCCCGAAGACACCCAGCGGCACCGCCAGCAGCACGGCGAAGGGCACCGCCCAGCTCTCGTACATGGCCGCGAGGAAGAGGAAGACGAACAGGATCGCCAGCCCGAAGATCACCGGTGCCTGGCCGGCCGACTGCTTTTCCTGCAGGCTGATGCCCGACCATTCGTAGCCATAGCCGGGCGGCAGCGCCTGGGCCGCCACCTCCTCCATGGCCCTGAGGGTCTCGCCCGAGCTGAACCCGGGCGCCGAATCGCCGCCGAGCTCGGCGGTGCGGTAGAGGTTGTAGCGCTGGGTGACGTTGGGGGCGCTGATCGGCACCGAGCGGACCAGCGAGGACAAGGGGACCATCTGCCCGCTGGCGCTGCGGACGTGGAACATGGCCACGCCCTCGATGTCGCTGCGGAACTCGGACTCGGCCTGCATCGTGACCTTGTAGGTGCGGCCGAAGCGGCTGAAGTCGTTGATGTTGAGGCCGCCGAGGAAGGTCTGCAGCGCGTTGGTCACGTCACTGATGGGGACGCCCAGCTTCTTGGCCTTCTCGCGGTCGAGCTCCAGGCGGAAGGCCGGCGTGCGCGGGTTGAACTTGGAGTAGATGCTGCCGATCTCGGGCCGCTTGCGGGCCTCGGCCATGAAGGCCTCGGCCACCTGGGCCAGCTCCTGCGGCGTGGCGCCGGAGCGGTCCTGCAGCTTGAAGGAGAAACCGCCGGTGGCCCCCATGCCGGGAATCGCCGGCGGGTTGAAGGACAGCACCATCGCCTCGGGCAGCGTGGCCATGCGCGCGTAGGTCGCGCGGATGATGGCGCCCAGCTGCTCGTCGGGGGCGGTTCGCTCCTCCCAGGGCTTGAGGGTTGCCACGAACAGGGCGCTGTCGGGCTGCGAGACGCCGTTGAGCACGTTGTAACCGTTGATCACCAGCCGCTTCTCGACGCCGGGCAAATCGGACAGGAGGCCATCGACCTTGCGGGTGACGTCCAGCGTGCGGTTGAGCGAGGCGGCCTCGGGCAGTTGCACGCTGCCGATGAAATAGCCCTGGTCCTCGGGCGGCACGAAGGCACCGGGCACCTTGCCCATCAGGTGGAAGGCCGCGTAGATCAAGGCCGCAAGCACCGCCAGTGCAATCGCCATGCGCCGGATCAACAGCTGCACACCGCGGCCGAAGCGCTCGGTGAGGTGGTCGAAGACCCGGTTGAAGAGTGCGAAGAAGCGGTCCAGCAGGCCGGGGGCCGCGCCCACTGCGTGGGGCTTGAGCAGCAGCGCGCACAGGGCCGGGGTGAGGGTGAGGGCCACCAATGCCGAGAGCAGCGTGGACACCGCCACGGTCACGGCGAACTGCTTGTACATGATGCCCGAGATGCCGCCCAGGAAGGCCACCGGCACGAACACCGCGCACAGGATGAGGGCGATCGCAACCACTGGGCCCGAGACCTCCCCCATCGCCTTCATGGTGGCTTCGCGCGCGCTCATTCCGCCATGGGCGAGGTGGTGCTCGACGGCCTCCACCACCACGATGGCGTCGTCCACCACGATGCCGATGGCCAGCACCATGCCGAAGAGCGTGAGCGTGTTGATGGTGAAACCCAGCAGCGTGAAGGCCGCGAAAGTAGCGATCAACGAGACCGGCACCGCCAGCATCGGGATCACCGTGGCGCGCCAGTTCTGGAGGAAGAGGAACACCACCACCAGCACCAGGAGCAGCGCCTCGACGAAGGTGTGCACGACCTCCTCGAGCGAAGCCTTCACGAAGGTGGTGTTGTCCAGCACCACGTCGTAGCCCATGTCCTGGGGGAAGGCGGTGGCCAGCTCGGCGAGCTGCTGGCGGATCAGGCCGGCGGTCTCGAGCGCGCTGGCGTCGGGGGTGAGGTTGATCGACAGGGCCGCCGCCGGCTTGCCGTTGAGGCGCGACTGGAAGCCGTAGTCCCGGGCGCCGAGCTCGACCCGCGCCACGTCCTTGACGCGCACGATGGAGCCGTCGGACTTGGCGCGGACGATGATGTTCTCGAACTCCGGGACCTCCGACAAGCGGCCGCGCAGCTGCACGCCGTACTGGAACTGCTGGCTCTTCGGCGCCGGGAGCTGGCCCACCTGGCCGGCCGGCGCCTGCACGTTCTGCTCCTGCACCGCGCGGTAGACATCGGTCGGGGTGACGCCCAGCGAGGCCATGCGGTCGGGGCGCAGCCACAGCCGCATGCCGAACTCGGCGCCGAAGAGCTGGACGTTGCCCACGCCCTTGACGCGCTTGAGGCTCTCCACCACGTTGATCGTGGCGTAGTTGGCAAGGAAGAGGTCGTCGTAGGTGCCGCCCGGCGACACCATCGCGATGTACATCAACGTGTCGGGGCTCTGCTTCTTGGTGGTGATGCCGCTGGCGATCACCTCCGAAGGCAGGCGCGCGTTGGCCTGCGAGCTGCGGTTCTGGACCTGGACCGCGGCGATGTCGGCATCGGTGTCCAGACCGAAGGTGATGTCCAGGTTGTAGCTGCCGTTGCCGGCCGAGCTGGAGCTCATGTAGAGCATGCCCTCGATGCCGTTGACCTGCTCCTCGATCGGCTGGGCCACGGACTGCTCCACCACCTCGGCGGCGGCACCCGGGTAGAAGCCCGCCACGCGCACGGTGGGCAGCGTGATCTGCGGGTACTGGGCGATGGGCAGGCCCATCCCGGCGATCAGCCCGGCGATGACCATCAGGATCGCCAGCACGATCGCGGCCACCGGCCGCGTGATGAAGAACTTCGCCATGTCCGCCCCCTTACGGCTGGCGGGCCGAGGCGCCACCTGCCGGCGCGGAGGCCGCAGGAGCGGCCGAGCCGGCAGCCGCAGGGGCAGTCGGCGTCGGGGGGGTGAGCGGCACCGGCCTGACCGTCGTGCCCGGGCGCGCCTTCTGCAGGCCCTCGACCACGACCACCTCGCCGGGCTGGAGTCCGGCCTCGATCAGCCACTGCTCGCCGAGCCGGGCGCCGGTGGTGACCGGCCGCTGCTGGACCTTGTTGTCGGCACCGACCACGGTGGCGAACTGCTTGCCCAGCATCTCGGTGATGGCCTTCTGGGGCACCAGGATGGCCTTCTCGGCCACGTCGTAGACGATGCGCACCCGCGCGCTCATGCCCGGGCGCAGGAGGTCCTGCGGGTTGGCAAAGAGGGCCCTCAGCGTCAGGGTGCCGCTGGCCGGGTTCAGGGCCCGGTCGGCGAAGTCGATCTGGCCGGGCTGGTCGTAGAGGCTGCCATCGGCCAGGACGAGCTCGGTGGGCGGACTCTTGCGCTCGCCGTTGCCCGCGCGGGCGGACCCGATCCGCTTGGCAAAGGCCAGGTAGTCAACCTCGGCGATGCTGAAGTAGGCCGCCACCGGGTCCAGGGTCGACACCGTGGCCAGCACGGTCTGGCCCGCGCTGGCGAGGCCACCGACCTCGACCTTCTGCAGCCCGATCTGTCCCGAGATGGGCGAGCGCACCTCTGCGAAGGAACGCTCCAGCCGGGCTTTGTCCAGCGAGGAACGGCGCGCATCGGCCACCGCCTGGGTCTGCTGCTCCTGGGCGACCGTCTGCTCGTAGGTCTGGCGCGGGATCGCGTTGTCCTTGAGCAGAGGCTTGTAGCGCTCGACATCCTGGCGCACACGGGCGAGGTTGGCCTGCGCCTCGGCGAGGTTGGCCTGGGCGGTGGTCACCGCCTCGTCATAGGGCCGTGGGTCGATGACGAACAGCAGATCGCCTTCCTTGACCGACTGGCCGGGTCGGAAATTCTGGCGGATCACGAGGCCCGAGACGCGGGGCCGCAGCTCCACCTCCCGCAGGGCCTTGACCTCGGCGACGATCTCGATGGACAGCGGCGTGGCCTGCTGGGTCACCGTCAGGACCGCGACCTCGGGCGGCGGGGGCGGGGCGCTCACCGCCTTCTCCTTGCCACAGCCGGCCAGCGTCAAGGCGGCCAGCAGCAACCAGGGCAGCGGTCGGCGCAGTGTCTTGAGGGCCAGGGGCGCCAGGGCGTGATCGGCTGAGGTTCGGTGCAGGCGGTGGGGCATCTCGGTTTCCTGGGTGAAGCCTCAAGCGCGGTCAGGGCCGCGATCGATCGTCCGGCACAAGCGAACCGGGATTCAGGCGGTCGGACTTTAATCGACCGGACCCCGATAAGGGCCGGTGGTACCCGCGGGCCGGCGAATGGCGCCTGGCAGGGCGCCGTGTTCTCCCCCTGCCGAGCAGCGCTGGCGCCGCGGGTCGCGACCGAACGGCGCCGGGGCGCTCATGACAGGGGGCGGGACAGGGGGGCCCTGGGCGGCTATGCTCCGCCCCTTCGTCAGACCCCGCGCCAGACTCGGCACAGAAAGGACCCTCCAAGATGATCACCACCGCCTCGGGACTCCAGTTCGAAGAAACCAGCGTCGGCAACGGCCCGACCGCCACCGCGGGGCAGTCCGTGCGGGTGCACTACACCGGCTGGCTCTACAACGAGGGCAGCCCCGGCCGCAAGTTCGACTCCAGCAAGGACCGCGGCGACCCCTTCTCCTTCACGCTGGGCGCCGGCATGGTGATCCGCGGCTGGGACGAGGGTGTGGCCGGCATGCAGGTCGGCAGCACGCGCCGGCTGGTGATCCCGCCGCAGCTCGGCTACGGGGCGCGCGGTGCCGGCGGCGTGATTCCGCCCAACGCGACCCTCCTGTTCGAGGTTGAGCTGCTCGGGGTGAGCTGAGCACCGGCGGCTTCCCGTGCAATCCGGCGCGCTGAGCGCCGCCCTCGCCTTCGCCCTCTGGGGGCTCTTTCCCCTCTACTTCAAGGCGGTGGAAGCGGTGCCGCCGCTGGAGATGATGGGCTGGCGCATCGCCTGCACGCTGGCCTTCGTGGCCCTGCTGCTGGGGAGCCAGCGCCGCCACGCTTGGCTGGGCCCGGCACTGGTCAATCGCCGACTGATGCTGGGCTTTGCGGCCAGCGCCTCGCTGATCGCCTTCAACTGGTTCCTCTACATCTGGGCGGTCGTCAACGGGCGCGTGCTCGACGCGAGCCTGGGCTACTTCATCAACCCCCTGGTCAATGTGCTGCTGGGTGCGGCCGTTCTCAAGGAGCGTCTGCGGCCCGCGCAGTGGCTGGCGGTGGCCGTGGCAGGGGCGGGCGTGGCCTGGCTCGGCTGGCAGACCGGCGAGCCGCCCTGGATTGCGATCACGCTGGCCATCACCTTCGGCATCTACGGCCTGCTGCGCAAGACCGCCCCGCTCGGTCCGCTCGAGGGCCTGGCGATGGAGACGCTGATGCTCGGTCCGATCGCGCTGACCGGGCTGGCCTGGTTGCTGATGCAGGGCCGCTCGGAATTCGTCCACCAGGGCTTCTGGCTGCAGGCGCTGGTGCTGGCCTCGGGCCCGATCACCGCCATCCCGCTGCTGCTGTTCGCCTCGGGGGCACGGCGAATCCCGATGTCGGTGCTGGGGCTGCTGCAGTACATCGCGCCCTCGGTGCAGCTGCTCCTGGGCGTGCTGCTGTTCGGCGAGACCTTCACGCCCGAGCGCCTGATCGGCTTCGCGGTGATCTGGGCGGCGCTGGCAATCTACAGCGCCGAGAGCTGGTGGCGCAGCCGCCGCGCCGCCCTGCCAGTGAGCGCCCCACCGCGCTGAAGGGGGGCGGGCCGCTGGGCCCGGTCCGGTCGCCGCCGTTGCTTGGGGGGCTGTGGCAGGCCGATGCCCTGCGAGGGGGTCGGTGGGTGCGACGGCCCCCGCAACTGACCGAGAATCGGCGCGACGATGAGCGCCGAACCCGAATCCGATCCCGCGCGCCACCCCGGGCCACGACCAAGACGCCTGCGCACTAGCGCCTGGAGCCGGCGCGACTTGCTGGTGACCCTCGGACCGGCCCTCCTGCTGCTGGCGGGCCTGCTCATGCTGGCCTACTGGCGACTGGACCCCACCCCACCCAAGAAGCTCATCCTGGCCACCGGTGCCGCCCAGGGCGCCTATGCCGAGTTCGGCCAGCGCTACAAGGCCCAGCTGGCGAAATTCGGCGTTGAGGTCGAGTTGCGCGCAACCCAGGGCTCGGCCGAGAACCTCCGGCTGCTGCAGGACCCGGACTCGGGCGTGGATGTGGCCTTCGTGCAGGGCGGCTCGGAGCCCCTGCCCCAGCCCGACGAGCCCGAATCCACCGGCCTGGTCTCGCTAGGCAGCCTGTTCTACGAGCCGGTGTGGCTGTTGTACCGCGTGGAGGCGGCCCGCCAGCGGCTGGGAACGCCGCGCATCGAGCGCTTCTCTCAGCTCAAGCGCCTGCGACTCAACATCGGCGCGCCGGGCAGCGGCGTGACCAACCTGATGCTGCGCTTGATCGATGCCAACGGCCTGAAGCCCGACGACCTGCAGCTGCGGCGGATGACGCAGACCGAGGCCACCGTCGCGCTGCTGGCGGGCGAGCTGGACGCGGTGGCCTTCGTCGCGGCGCCCGAAGCGCCGCTGGTGCAGATGCTGCTGCTGACCCCGGGCATCGGGCTGATGGATTTTGCGCAGTCCGAGGCCTATGCGCGCAAGCTCCATTTCCTCGCCCCGGTGCTGCTGCCGCGTGGCCTGGTGCAGCTGGACGCCGACCTGCCCGCGGCCGACATGCGCCTGGTCGCGCCGACCGCGACGATGGTCTCGCGCAGCAGCACCCACCCCGTGCTGCAGCAGCTGCTGGTGCAGGCCGCCCGGGTGATCCACGGCGAGCCCGGCTGGTTCCAGAAGCGCGGGGAGTTCCCCGCCGCGCGCGGCTCCGCGCTGCCGCTGGCCCGCGAGGCCGAGCGCTTCTTCCAGAGCGGCCCGCCGCTGATGCAGCGCTACCTGCCCTTCTGGGTCGCCAACCTGGTGGACCGGATGTGGGTGGTGGTGGCGGGCCTGATCGTGGTGTTGATCCCGCTGTCGCGGGTGCTGCCGCCGCTCTACCAGCTGCGGGTGCGCTCGCGGGTGTTCCGTTGGTACGGCCGGCTGCGGCAGATCGAGGACAGCCTGGCCGGCGCGGACCGGGGTGCGCAGGCGCAGCCCCTGATGGCCCAGCTCGAATCCCTGGACGCCCATGTGCGGCAGCTGCAGGTGCCGCTGTCGCATGCCGACGAGCTCTACGCGCTGCGCAGTCACATCGAGCTCGTGCGCGGCCAGCTGAGGGCGCTGGGTGCGCGCCCCTCGACGGTGATCGCCGGTCCGGACTCGCCCCCTGCCTTGCAAGCCGAACCGCAAGCCGATCCGCAAGTCGCCTCGCAAACCGCCCCCGATTCGCCCGACCCCCGCGCCCCATGAATTCCCACACCCCTGGCTCAGACCCCTCCCTCCAAGACGCCCCGAAAGCGGGCGCCGCGCCTGGCCGCCCGCAGGTCGTGATCGTCGGCTGCGGCTTCGGTGGCATCGAGGCGGTGCGCGCACTGTCCGAGGCCGATGTCGAGATCACCCTGATCGACCGCACCAACCACCACCTGTTCCAGCCGCTGCTCTACCAGGTGGCCACGGCGGGGCTGTCGGCGCCAGCGATCTCGGGCCCGATCCGCCACATCCTGCGCCACGAGATGCAGCGCGGCAACCTCACCGTGCTGCTCGGCGAGGTGACCGGCATCGACGTGGCCGCGCGCCGCGTGACGCTGGACGGCAACAAGGAGCAGATCGCCTACGACCACCTGATCGTCGCGGCCGGCGCCACCCACAGCTACTTCGGGCATGACGACTGGGCCGCGCACGCGCCAGGCCTCAAGACCCTGGCCGACGCCTTCCGGATCCGCCGCCGCGTGCTGCTGGCCTTCGAGCGCGCCGAGCGCCAGGCCAACCTGGAGCGCCGCAAGGCCTGCCTGACCTTCGCCGTGGTCGGTGCCGGCCCCACCGGGGTCGAGATGGCGGGCATGCTGGCCGAGATCGCCCACCACACCCTGCCCGACGAGTACCGGCGCATCGACTCGCGACGCGCCCGGGTGGTCCTGGTCGAGGGTGGGCCGCGGGTGCTGGGCGGCTTCACCGACGCGCTCTCGGCCAAGGCACTGGCCCAGCTGCACGCCCTGGGCGTGGAGGTACTGACCGATGCCAAGGTCACGAACATCGATGCCGAGGGCCTGGACTACGACGGACCGCAGGGCCCGCAGCGCATCCCGACCCACACGGTGGTCTGGGCCGCCGGCGTGGCCGCCTCGCCGCTGGGCCGCGCGCTGGCGGGCAGCAGCGGCTGCACGCTCGACCGCGCCGGGCGGGTGGCGGTGGAGGCCGACCTGGCGCTGCCGGGTCACCCGGAGATCTCGGTGATCGGCGATCTGGCCGCGGCGATGAGCCACCCTCGGCGCGGCGACCCCACGCCCGTGCCCGGCGTGAGTCCAGCGGCCAAGCAGATGGGGCGCACCGCGGCGCAGAACCTGCTGCGGCGCCTGCGCGGTGAACCGACCCGGGCTTTCCGCTACCTGGACTACGGGGCCCTGGCCACCATCGGGCGGCATTCAGCCATCGCGATGGTCGACGTGCCGGTGATCGGCCGGGTGCAGTTCAGCGGCGTGATGGCCTGGCTCTTCTGGCTCTTCGTGCACATCTACTTCCTGATCGGCTTCCGCAACCGGCTGGTGGTGCTGAGCGACTGGGCCTGGGCCTACTTCAGCTTCGAGCGCCAGGCGCGCGTGGTCGCCGACCCGGAGAACCCGCCGGCCGCCATCGCCTCGGCCATCCCTTCCACACCCACGCCCCCCGGCCCCTGAGGATCACCATGGACACCCGGACCTCCCCCGTGCGCCTGCGCCTGGAGCGCCTGCGCGAGCAGATGGCCGCGCAGCAGATCGATGCCGTGCTGCTGCCCTCGAGCGACCCACACCTCTCGGAGTACCTGCCCGCGCACTGGCAGGGTCGCGAGTGGTTCTCCGGCTTCACCGGCTCCATGGCCACGCTGGCGGTGCTGGCCGACCGGGCCGCGCTCTTCGCCGACAGCCGCTACTGGTCGCAGGCCGAGGCCGAGCTGGCCGGCAGCACGATCGAGCTGGTGAAGATCGCCAGTGGCGGCGCCACCACCCATGTCGACTGGCTGGCCCAGGCGCTCAAGTCCGGACAGGTGCTGGCCGCCGACGGCGCGGTGCTGGGACTGGCGGCGGCGCAGCAGCTGGCGGCGGCGATGGCCTCCGCCGGGATCGCGCTGCGCACTGGCACCGACCCGCTGGCCGGCGCCTGGCCCGAGCGGCCGGACCTGCCTGCGACCCCGGTCTACGAGCACCATGCGCCCCATGCCCCGGTGCCGCGCAGTGCCCGACTGGCCGAGGTGCGCGCGGCGATGGTGCAGCGCGGCGCGAGCCACCACCTGGTCTCCACCCTCGACGACATCGCCTGGATCTTCAACCTGCGCGGCGCCGACGTCGACTACAACCCGGTCTTCCTGGCCCATGCGCTCATCGACTCAAGCAGCGCCTGCCTCTTCGTTGGCGAGGGCAAGGTGGGTGCCGCGCTGCAGGCCGTGCTGGCCGCCGACGGCGTGCAGCTGCGGCCCTACGGCGAGGCTCGCGCCACGCTGGCGGCGCTGCCGGCCACCAGCCGCCTGCTGATCGACCCCAAGCGCGTGACGCTGGCGCTGCGCGAGGCGGTGGCGGCCGGCGTGGCGGTGATCGAGGCCATCAACCCCTCCACGCTCGCCAAGAGCCGCAAGGGCGCGGCCGAGGCCGCCTTCATCCGCGAGGCCATGGCCCACGACGGCGCCGCGATGTGCGCCTTCTACGCCTGGTTCGAGCAGGCCCTGGGCCGCGAGACCCTCACCGAGCTCACCATCGCCGAGCGCCTGAGCGCCGAACGCGCCCGGCAGCCGGGCTATGTGTCGCTGAGCTTCCCGGTGATCGCCGGCTTCAACGCCAATGGCGCGATGCCGCACTACCGCGCCACGCCGGACTCGCATGCCCTCATCTCGACCCCGCAGGGCGTGGTGGCCGACGGCCTGCTGCTGATCGACTCGGGCGCGCAGTACCTGGGCGGCACCACCGACATCACCCGCGTCTGGCCCATCGGCACGCCCAGCGATGCGATCCGGCGCGATGTGACCCTCGTGCTCAAGGGCACGATCGCGCTGAGCCGCGCGCGCTTTCCGCGCGGCACACCCAGTCCCATGCTCGACGCCATCGCCCGCGCGCCGCTCTGGGCCGAGAGCCTGGACTACGGCCATGGCACCGGCCACGGCGTGGGCTATTTCCTCAACGTGCACGAGGGCCCGCAGTCCATCAGCAAGGCCGTGGCCACGCCCGAGATGGCGATGGAGGCCGGCATGATCACCAGCATCGAGCCCGGTCTCTACCGGCCCGGGCGCTGGGGCGTGCGGATCGAGAACCTGGTGCTCAACGTGCCCGCCCCGGCCGACGAGTTCGGCGAGTTCCTGGAATTCGAGACCCTCACCCTCTGCCCCATCGACACCCGCAGCCTGGAGATTTCTCTGCTGCGGGTGGACGAGCGGGCCTGGCTCGACCGCTACCACGCCCTGGTGCGGGAGCGGCTTGCGCCGCTGGTGAGCGGCGCCGCGATGGCATGGCTGATGACGCGGACCGAGCCCCTGGGCTCTTGAATCCGCCTTGAGCGGGCCGCCCGGACGAGGCTTCGGTGCCCGCTCCCACCTCGGACTGCGGTCGGTGCGGGAGCGGACTCAGTCCACCGGGTTGCGCCGCGCCACCCAGAAGGTGGCGCCCTCGGGGCCGTAGCGCTCCTCATGGGGTACACCGCGGGCCAGCTCGAAGGGCTGCCCGGCCGAGAGGTGGCGATCCTGCCCGTCCACCGACAGCAGCAAACCGCCGCGCACCACCAGCGCACTCACGTCGAAGGGATGGCTGTGCGTACCGACCACCTGGCCGGGCGCCCATTCGCGGGTCAGCACCTCGTCGAAGCCCTGGGCCAGGGCGCGGGTCTCGAATTCGGCAAGGGTGATGTCTGGCATGGGAGCTCCTTCAGTTCATTGTGCGCCGCACGGGGCGGCAGCGAGCTGGCGCCACCAGACCGGGGCCGAGGTCTCGCCTTCCCGACCTGGGCTCAGCGCGGCACCCAACCGCCGCACATCGGGAACACCTGCCCGACGAAGCAGTCGGCCGCCGCGCTGCACAGGTAGGCCGCGAAGGACGCATCCTCCCGTGCGCCCACCAAGCGCCCCAGCGGCACCTCGCGCCGCAGCCGCTCCTGGAAGACCGGGTCGGCCTGCACCTCGGGCGGGAAGTAGGTCGGGTTCTCGACGAAGTTCTGCGCGATGGCGTTCACCTGCACCTGGTGCGGCGCCACCTCCACGCCCACCGCCTGCGCGTAGGCCAGCTGGGCGCCGCGCGCCGCGCTGTAGGAAGACGACCGCTTCATGCCGCGCAGCGCCGAGGCGCTGCCCATCACCAGGATCTTGCCGGCGCGCCGCTCGATCATCTGCGGCAGCACCGCCCGCACCAGCCGCGGCAGCGGGTCGACCAGGGCGTCGAACATCGCGCGCCATTCGGCGTCGCTGGCCTCCGCGGCCAGCGAGCGGGCCGCGGGGATGGCCAGATTGGCCACCAGCGCGTCAATCCGGCCATAGGCCGCCAACCGGGCCTCCACCGTGGGCGTGTCGCCGAGCGGGCCGCGGTCGGCCAGCACCTCGGCGCCCTGCTCGGCGAAGACCTGGCAGAGCACCGGGCCCATGAAATCGTCGGCCTGGGTGATGAGCACCCGGCGGCCGGCCAGCGGCGCGCTCGCCATCACTCGTCGTCCCCGCCCAGGATGCCGCCCAGCAGGCCGCCGCCGGCCAAGCCGCCCAGCACCGAGCCCTCCTCCCGCGAGCCACCGCGCTGTGGGGCTGCCGCGAAGATGCGGCTGGCCAGGCGCGAGAACGGCAGGCTCTGCAGCCAGATCGTGCCGGGGCCGGTGAGCTTGGCGAAGAACAGGCCCTCGCCGCCGAAGAGCGCCGTCTTGATCTTGCCGACGTACTGGATCTCGAAATCGACGCTGGGTGTGTAGGCCACCACGCAGCCGGTGTCCACCAGCAGGGTCTGACCGGGCTGGAGCTCGCGCTTGACCACCGTGCCGCCGGCATGCACGAAGGCCAGGCCATCGCCCTCGAGCTTCTGCATGATGAAGCCCTCGCCGCCGAAGAAGCCGACGCCGAGCTTGCGCTGGAAGGCGATGCCCAGGCTCACGCCGCGTGCGGCGCACAGGAAGGCGTCCTTCTGGCAGATCAGCGTGCCGCCCAGGGTCCGCAGGTCCATGGGCAGGATCTTGCCCGGGTAGGGCGCGGCGAAGGCCACCCGCTGCTTGCTGCTGGCGTTGTTGCTGTAGACGGTGGTGAAGAGCGACTCGCCCGTCACCAGCCGCTTGCCGGCGCCCAGCAGCTTGCCGAACAGGCCGCCGCCCTGGCTGGCCGAGCCGTCGCCGAAGACGGTGTCCATGCCGATGCCGGCGTCCATGAACATCATGCTGCCGGCCTCGCCGATGGCCGCCTCACCGGGGTCGAGCTCGACCTCGACGAACTGCATCTCCGCGCCCTTGATCTCGTAGTCCACCACGTCCATCGCCATCTGCTTCTCCTGTCAGCGGCCGCGCGATCGCACGGCCTGTGGGTCAATGGGACAGGATGGTAGCGAAGGCGGGCGACAGGATCACCGGGGACGGGATCGCCGGATGCCGGATCGCCGGGCAGGGTCTCGCGCTTTGAGCCGGCGGCCGCAGGGGCCGCCGCCCGTGACGAGTCAGGGCGTGCCGGCGTTCGGGAAGAACAGCTGCTGGCCGCCGATCTGGTAGCCCGCGATCGTGGCCTGCCCCGGCGCGGAGACGATCCAGTCGGCGAAGGCCTGGGCCGGCGCGGTCTTGGTGTGCGGGTGCTTGGCGGGGTTGGTGACGATCACGCCGTACTGGTTGAAGAGGCGCTTGTCGCCCTCCACCAGCACCGCCAGGTCGGCGCGGTTCTTGAAGCTGAGCCAGGTGCCGCGGTCGGCCAGGACATAGGCGTTGGTCGAGGCGGCGATGTTGAGCGCCGGACCCATGCCGCAGCCGCATTCCTGGTAGCCCGTGAAGGCGGCCTTGGGCGCCTCGATGCCGGCCGCCTTCCAGTAGCGCAGCTCGGCCGCGTGGGTGCCGCTCTTGTCGCCGCGCGACACGAAGCTGGCGCCGGACTTGGCGAGCTTGCCGAGTGCGGCGACGATGTCGTTGCCCTTGAGCCCGGCCGGGTCGGCCTTGGCCCCGATGAGCACGAAGTCGTTGTACATGACCGGCAGGCGCTTGAGGCCGTAGCCCTCGGCCACGTACTTTTCCTCGGCCGCCTGGTCGTGCACGAACAGCAGGTCGGCGTCGCCGCGGCGGCCCATGTCCAGCGCCTGCCCGGTGCCCAGCGCCACCACCTTGACCTCGATGCCGGTGGCGGCCTTGAAGGCGGGCAGCAGGTAGGTGAAGAGGCCCGACTGCTCGGTCGAGGTGGTCGAGGCCATGACGATGGACTTGTCCTGCGCCATGGCGGCGGAGCCGCCCGACAAGGCCCACACCAGCGCGGTCGCCGTGGCGGCGGCCCGCGCCGCCGCTCTCACCATCCCAGCCCCCAGCCCCTGACCGACGATCCGGCGGACCGACCCGAGGCGCCAGCGGCGACCCACGCCCAGCCACTTCATCATCACTGCGTTCTGGCTCACCATGGCAACTCTCCTTTGAGAAACAAACGGGCTTCGGGGGGCACTGCGCCCTCGAAGAATTCCTGGACCGGCGCGTCGGCCAGCACGCGGCCGCGCTCGAGGTAGACCACGCGTTGCGCAAAGCGCCTGACCTCGCCGAGCTGGTGCGAGGCCATCAGCAACGTCATGCCCTGGGCGGCAAGCTCGGCCAGCAGCGCCTCGACCTCGCGCTTGGCGGTGGGATCCAGGCTGGCGGTGGGCTCGTCGAGCAGCAACACGTCGGGCTGCAGGGCCCAGGCACGGGCCAGGGCGAGCCGCTGCTGCTGCCCACCCGAGAGGGCACGGGCGGGCCGCTGCGCCTCGGTCGCCAAGCCCACGCGCCGCAGCGCCTCGGCCGCCTGCTGGCGCGCATGGGCACCGCGCACGCCAGCGAACCAGAGTCCGACGCGCACATTGGCCTCGGCCGAGAGCCGCAGCAGAAAGGGCCGCTGGAACAGCATCGCCACCCGCAGCGGGCGGGCACGACCGAGCGAGCCGCGCGTCTCGAGCGGCCGACCGTCGGCCGGCGTTACCAATGACTCGCGCCTCAGACCTTCGGTCGGCGCGAGGAGCCCATGCAGCACACGCAGCAGGGTGCTCTTGCCCGAGCCGTTGGCGCCGACGAAGGCGATGCGCTCGCCGGCGTTGACGCCCAGGTTGATGCCAGTGAGCGCCTCGTGGTCACCGTAGCGCAGGACCACGTTGTCCAGGGCGATCAGGGGTTCAGCCATGGGCACCCCCCGACGCGATGGCGGTCTTGGGCGCAGCACTGTCGCCGCCGTGGGTGCTGTGCCAGCGCACCGCGGCGATGAGGGCATTGAGGACCAGCACCACCCCCAGCAGCACCAGGCCCAGGGCCAGCGCCTGGGGCAGGTCACCCTTGCTGGTCTCCAGCGCAATGGCGGTCGTCATGACCCGGGTGTGACCGGCGATGTTGCCGCCGACGATCATCACCGCGCCCACCTCCGAGACCGCCCGCCCGAAGGCCGCCAGCAGCACCGTCAGCATGGTGAGGCGCTCGTCCCACAGCAGCAGCAGGGCCGTCGCACCGCGGCTGGCACCCAGCGAGCGGAGTTGTTCGCTGTTGGCCTTCCAGCTCGCCGCCATGGCCTCGCGGGTGAGCGCGGCCACCACCGGCACCACCAGCACGGTCTGGGCCACCACCATGGCAGCCGGGGTGAACAACAGCCCCCAGCTGCCCAGCGGACCGGAGCGAGACAGCAGCAGGTAGACCACCAGCCCCACCACCACCGAGGGCAGGGCCAGCAAGGTGTTCAACACCACCAGCACCGCCCGGCGACCCGGAAAACGCAGGATCGCCAGCGCGCAGCCCGCCGCGACGCCGAAGGCCGCCGCCAGCAGGCAGGCGGTGCTGCTGACACCCAGCGACAGCCCGACCACCTGGAACAGCGCCGCATCGGCCTGCAGGATCAGGGTTAGTGCGGTCTGCAGGCTTTCGGCAAAGGGGTTCATGGGTGGAAGGCGTTCACGAGAGCTGCCGCCGTGCGGCACACTGCAGCGCCCTGGATGCTAGGCAGTGCCGGTCGGCAAATCGATATGAACGTTCATGCATAGCAGCCCCTCGAGCTCACCCTTGTCTTCCACCCCCCCACTGCACGGCAGCACCGGCGACCGCGCACCGGATGCCCCCGCCAGCCCCCCCCAGGCTGAGGCGGCGGGCGCCAGCGCCGACCTCGCCCGCCAACCGCAGCGGGTGCAGCTGACCTATGCGCTCGGCAGCGACGCCGCCCGCGGACCGGTGCACCATCCGCTGTTCGCTCTGCTGGCCGCCCTGCACGACGGCGGTTCGGTCGCGGCATCGGCCCAGACCCTGGGCCTGTCCTACCGCCATGTGTGGGGCGAGCTCAAGCGCTGGGAGGCGGAGCTCGGCCGCTCGCTGATCGTTTGGAACAAGGGCCAGCGGGCCACGCTCGCGCCTTTTGGCGAGAAGCTGCTGTGGGCCGAACGGCGTGCCCAGGCGCGGCTGGCGCCGCAGATCGAGGCCCTGCGCTTGGAGCTGGAGCGCGCCTTCGCGGACGCCTTCGACGACCGGGTCGACGTGCTGCCGGTCTGCGCCAGCCACGACCAGGCGCTGCCCCTGCTGCGCGATCTGGCCCTGGCGCAGCAGCTGCATCTGGACCTGGAATTCGTCGGCAGCCTGGAAGCGCTGCGGGCGTTGGACAGCGGCCGCGCACTGCTGGCGGGTTTCCACGTGATGGACGGTGCGGCGAGCGGCTCGGCCAGCGCGCGCGCCTACCGCGCCCGGCTCAAGCCCGGCCACCACAAGCTGATTGGCTTCGCGCAGCGCACCCAGGGCCTGATGATGGCACCAGGCAACCCCCAGCAGGTGCACTCGCTGCACGACCTCGCCCGGGCCGGGTTGCGCTGGGTCGGCCGCGCCGAGGGCACCGGCACACGCATCCTGCTGGACGAACTGCTCCACCAGGCTGGCCTGCCCCAGCCGGCCGGCTTCGCCTTGGTGGAGCCCTCTCACGCCGCCGCTGCGCAGGCGGTGGCCAGCGGTGCGGCCGATGCCGCTTTCGGGCTGCAGGCCGCGGCGGTGGCCGCCGGGCTGGATTTCCTGCCGCTGACGCGGGAGCGCTATTTCCTCGTCACGCTCAAGAGCGCGCTCGAGCAGCCGGCGATGCAGAGGCTGGTGGCACTGCTGGAATCCACCGCCTGGTCTCAGACCCTGTCGGCGTTGCCCGGCTACCAGGCCACCGAGCCCGGTGCGGTGCTGTCATTGACCCAGGCCCTGCCCTGGTGGGACTACCGCAAGCTCCGGTAGG
>CAISYQ010000216.1 GCA_903889735.1 uncultured Methylibium sp. | reverse complement strand
GGGCAAGGCATTGCGAAGGCGGGCCGAAGCGATGGCGCCGCGTGCGCGCAGCGCATCGGCCATACAAGCGGCCATGCCGTTGATGCCATTGCCGTTGGCGATCTCGACCGCGGCGACGGCACCCTCCACGCCGGTCGGGCCGGGCCCCGGCAGCACGGGGGTCACCGCCGGCGCTGGGACCGCCACTGCCGGCCCGGTCTCGGCTCCGGGGATGGCTGCTGGGACGGCGCCGGCCACGGCCACGGCCGCGGTATCGGTCCCGGTCTTCGCCCCGGTCACTGCCTCGAGCTCGGCCGCGGCCGCGGTCGCGGGCACTCCCAGGTTGTCGAGGTTGGCCTGGGCACGGGCATGTCCCGGCTGCAGGGCCAGCGCACGCCGCAGCGCGGTGCGCGCCTCCTCGTCACGGCCAGCGAGCATCAGCGCATAGCCGAGGTTGTTCAACAGGGCCGCCTGGCCGGGTGCCAGCACCAAGGCGCGCTGGAATGTCGCCACGGCCGCATCGCGGTCGCCCTGGCGCGCTTCCGCCTTGCCCAGGGCATTCTGGAGATCGGCGTCGGCGGGCGCCGCGAGCACGGCCTTGCGCCAGGCCTGGAGCGCTTCGGGCCCGCGGCCCTCGCCCTCGTAGCGGCGGGCCAGGGCCGCATAGCCCTGCGCCAGGCCCGGGCCGGCATGGTCCACCCGGTAGCTGGGGGCCACCCGCATCGGCTCCCTCGGGGTCGGCGACACGCAGGCCGACAGGCCCAGGCTGCCCGCCACAGCACAGGCCAGCACCGCGAGTGGCCGGGGTCGGGCTGGGTGTTGGGGTCGGAGACCCGCGACACCCCTCGGTTCAGATCGGTTCATCACGGCCCTTTCGGTTCAGCGTGCGCCCATCGAGGGCAGCAGCACGCGGTAGATCTGGATCATGGCGGGGCCCATCAGCACCACCATGAGCGAGGGAAAGATGCAGAAGATCAGCGGAAACAAGAGCTTGAGGGCGATCTTGGCGGCCGCCTCCTCGGCGCGCTGGCGGCGAACGGTGCGCAGCATGTCGGCGTGCACGCGCAGCGAGGCCGCGATGCTGGTGCCGAAGCGCTCGGCCTGGCTGATCATGGTGACGAAGCCGTCCACCTCCTCGACGCCGGTGCGCAGCGCCAGGTTGCGCAGGGCGCGCTCCCGGTCGGCGCCGGCGCGCAGTTCGAGGTTCACCAGCCGCAGTTCCTCGGCCAGGGCCGGGCTCTTGAACTGCAGGTCATCGGCCACCCGCACCATGGCCGCCTCGGTGCCCAGGCCCGCCTCGACGCAGACGGTCATCATGTCGAGCGCGTCCGGGAAGGTCTCGAAGATCTCGCGCTGGCGCCGCATCACCCCCTGAGACAGCACCAGGTTGGGCCCGTAGTAACCCAGGGCGGCGAGCCCCAGCATGGCCAGCATCAGCGAGTGGCCCCGCAGCGGGGCGCCCGTCAGCGTCAGCGCGGCAAAGCCCAGCATCGGCAGGCCCAGCGCCAGCAGGGTCTTGGTGCCGAAGAAGGCCGCCGAGGCCGACGGATTGCGGATGCCGGCATGCAGGAATCTGAGCCGGAGGCTGGATTTCTCGAAGCTTTCCTCGGGCGTGGACAGGCGGCTGATCGGCCGCACCAGGTCGGCCAGCCTCTGGAGCCACCGCCCCGGGTCGCTGCCCAAGGCGCTTGGCCCGGCGGACAGTTCGAGCAGGCGCTGACGGGCCGCGTCGGGGCGGGCCAACACGGACACGCCGGCCAGGGCGGCGACCACGCCGATGAAGACCAGGACCAGGAAGGCCAGTTGGAGAAGGGTCATGGTGGGGTTCTCCTCAGATGAAAGGGACTCAGACGCGGATGCGGATGATCTGGCGCATCCACAGCATGCCCAGGACCATCATGAACAAGGCGACGCCCACCATGCGCTGCCCGCTGGGGTCGGTCCAGAGCACCGCCATGAACTTGGGGTTGACCAGGTTCACGACCACCGCCACACCGAAAGGCAGGGCCGTGAGGATCACGGCCGAGAGGCGCCCCTCGGCCGACAGGGTGCGGATCTCGCCATGCAGCTTGAGCCGCTCCCGCACGATGG
>CAISYQ010000215.1 GCA_903889735.1 uncultured Methylibium sp. | reverse complement strand
GGACGCGGCCTCCTACCCGGCCTCTGTGGAGTTCGAGACGGCGGTCTACGCCAGCATGAAGCGCTGAGAGACCCGCGCCGGGGCGGCAACCCGCAGGCCCCTCTCCGGCGCCACGCGCCCGGGACCCAGGTCAGCCACCCGGTGGCTGGGTCGGCGTCGTGTCCCGCAGATAGGCCAGCCAGTACACCCCCGCCACCAGCAGCGTGCCGCCGACGATGTTGCCGGCCGTGGTGGCGGCCAGGTTCAGCGCAGTGCCAGACAAAGGCACGCTGCCCTGCGCATCGAGCGCCAGGCCGTAGGGCAGGAAGAACCAGTTGGCGATCGAGTGCTCGAAGCCCAGCGCCACGAAGCCGCTGATCGGCAGCACGATGGCGAGCAGCTTGTCGACCACGCTGTGGCCGCCCATGGCCAGCCACACCGCCATGCAGACCATGACATTGCAGAGCATGCCGCGGGCGAAGCCCTCGCTGAGGGACAGGCCAGCCTTGGCACGGGCGATCTGCAGCGCGGTCTCACCCACGGCGCCGCCGCCCATCTGCGCCGTACCCGCCCACAGCACCAGCACCACGGTGCCCAGGCAGCCGACCACGTTCCCGAGGTAGACGATGCCCCAGTTGCGCAGCAGCTCGCGCGTGCTAACGCGCCCGCTGGCCCAGGCCATGGCCAGCAGGTTGTTGCCGGTGAAGAGCTCGGCCCCGCCGACCACCACCAGAGCCAGTCCCAGGCAGAAGCTCAGGCCGCCCACCCAGCGGGTCAGGCCAAAGCCCAGCGAACTGCCGGTGACGACCACCGTGTAGAACAGCGCGCCCAGTGAGATGAAGGCCCCCGCCAGCACGGCCAACACGAGCAGCGTCAGCGTGCTGGCGCGCGCCTTGGCCACGCCCATCTGCTCGATCCGCTGGGCGATCTCGGCGGGGGCGTAAGCGTCACCCCCGGCAGCGGGCGAGGTCATCGGGGAGTCGGTCCAGGCGGTCTCGGGCGGTCTCGGGCGGTTTGGGGCGCCGAGGGCGGCCGGCCTCAGACCGTCCCGGCCCAGGACGGCCGGCGCTTCTCGATGAAGGCCTGCACGCCCTCGAGCGCCGACTCGTCCATCATGTTGCAGGCCATGGTCTGGCCGGCGTCGGTGTAGGCGGCCTCGATGCCGGTCTCGAGCTGGCGGTAGAACAGGCCCTTGCCCATCGCCACCGCCACCCGCGGCTTGGCGACGATGCTGGCCACCAGGGCCTCGACCGCGGCGTCCAGCTGATCGGGCTCGGCGACGCGGTTGACGAGGCCCTTCTCGCGCGCCTCCTCGGCCGAGAGGAACTCGCCCGTCACCAGCATCTCGAAGGCCGCCTTGCGCGAGAGGTTGCGCGACAGCGCCACGCTGGGCGTCGAGCAGAAGAGGCCCAGATTCACGCCGCTGACCGCAAAGCGCGCGCTGCTGGCGGCCACCGCCAGATCGCACATGGCCACCAGCTGGCAGCCGGCCGCCGTGGCGATGCCCTGCACCCGGGCGATCACCGGCACCGGCAGCTGCTGCACGGTCAGCATCATCTTGGCGCACTGGCCGAAAAGGCTGCGGTAGTAGTCCATGGAGGGCGCGGCGCGCATCTCCTTGAGGTCATGGCCGGCGCAGAAGGCCTTGCCGGCCGCGGCCAGCACGACCACGCGTGCGCCCGCGTCGGACGCCACGGCATCAAGCTCGGCCTGCAGCGCCTCGAGCATGGACTCGGAGAGGGAGTTGAAGGCCAGCGGGCGGTTGAGCGTGAGCGTGATCACGCCGCGGGCATCGCGCTCGCGCAGGACCAGGGCTTCGGTGGGGTTCGTCATGGGGGTGTCCTGTGGATAGGTCCTGTGGGTGATCGGCAGGGCGGGCAGAGTGAGTGAGGCAGGGCGGCCAGCGACCTCACCCGATCGCGCTGGCGGACTTCGCCCGCTCGCGCAACTGGAACTTCTGGATCTTGCCGGTGCTGGTCTTGGGGATGGCCTCGAAGCGGATCTCCCGCGGCACCTTGTAGCCGGCCAGCAAGCCCTTGCAATGGGCCACCAGCTCCTCGGCGGTGACGGCCGCGCCGGCCTTGAGCTCGACGAAGGCCACCGGCGACTCGCCCCACTTGGGATCGGGCTTGGCCACCACCGCACAGGCCATCACGGCCGCGTGGCGGTAGAGGGCGTCCTCGACCTCGATGGAGGAGATGTTCTCGCCGCCCGAGATGATGATGTCCTTGCTGCGGTCCTTGATCTTGACGTAGCGGTCGGGCTCCATCACCGCCAGGTCGCCGGTGTGGAACCAGCCGCCCTCGAAGGCCTTGGCGCTGGAGGCTGGGTTCTTCAGGTAGCCCTTCATGACGATGTTGCCGCGGAACATGATCTCGCCCATGGTCGCACCGTCGGCCGGCGTCTCGGCCATGGCCTCGGGATCCATCACGGTCATGCCCTCCTGCAGCGCGTAGCGCACGCCCTGGCGGCCATTGAGCCGCGCCTGCTCGGACAGGC
>CAISYQ010000214.1 GCA_903889735.1 uncultured Methylibium sp. | reverse complement strand
CCCCGCTGCCGCGGCTCGCCGACCTGCTGCGCCTGAACAGTGGCAGCACCAATGCCGATGGCCTGAAAGCCCTCTTGAACGACTGGCTGGAGGGCGTCTACACGGCCGCCTCGCTGGACGAGGCCTTGGCCGCAAGGCCCCGGCTCGGGCATGGCGAGGTCGTCATGACACGCGCCGGCCATGCGGTCAGCGCCTTCGCCGTGTCCTTCCATGCGGCCGATTCCGAACAGGACGGCCTGCTGGCCCGCCGGCAGGAGATCGAGAACCTCGAGCTCCGGCTGCGCGCCCAGGCGCTGATCACCGACGAGTCCCGCTCGGCCCTGGTACGCGCCGAGGCGGCCGTCACCGAGGCGGCGGCGCGGCTCACCCGCGCGCGGCGCGAAGCGGCCGAGGGCCAGACCCGCACCCACCGACTGCAGGTCGAGGTGCTGCGGCTGTCGCAGCTGGCCGAGCAGACCAGCGCGCGCCGCGGCCGCCTCGAGGAGGAGCTGGCCGAGATCGATGCTGGCCTGGAGGACCTGCAGGAGCGGCGCGCCACCGGCGAGGCCCGCTTCGAGGAGCTCGACCAGCGCCTGGCCGAGGAGCAGGAACGCCATGCCGAACTCGACGAGGCGGTGATCCAGGCCGAACGCCGCCTGACCGAGGCCCGCGAGCAGCTGCGCTCCCTGGAGCGCGAAGCCCAGGAGGCCCGCTTCAGCGCGCGGGCCCTGGCAGCCCGGCGCGGCGAGCTGCAGCGCAGCGTGGAGACGGCGGCCCAGCAGATCGCCGCCAACGCGCAGAGCCGCGTCGGCCTGCAGGAAGAGCTGGAACGCCTGACCGACGCCACCGCGCAGTCCGGCTTGCAGGACGCGCTGGCGCTCAAGCTCGAGCGCGAGGCCTTGCTCGCCGCGCAGCGCAGCCACTACGACGACCTGTCCGCCCGGCTGCGCCAGGCCGACGAACAGCGCCTGGGCTTCGAGCGCAGCCTGGAGCCGCTGCGCGAGCGGATCGGGCGGCTTCAGCTGGAGGAGCAGGCCGCGCAGCTCGGTGGCGCCCAGTACCTGGAGCAGCTGAGCGCCGCGCAGATCGACCTGGCGCTGCTGGCCCAGGGCATCGAGGCCGGCGGCGTGCGGCTCCAAGGCCTGCAGGGCGAGATCGACCGCATCGGCCGCGAGGTTGCCGCGCTGGGGGCGGTGAACCTGGCCGCGCTTGACGAGCTCGGCAGCTCGCGCGAGCGCAAGACCTTCCTCGACGCCCAGTCGGCCGACCTGATCGAGGCCATGACCACGCTGGAAGACGCCATCCGCAAGATCGACCTCGAGACCCGCGACCTGCTCAAGGGCACCTTCGACACCGTCAACGAGCATTTCGGCCTCATGTTCCCGGAGCTCTTCGGCGGCGGCCAGGCCCGCTTGGTGATGACCGGCGACGAGATCCTCGACGCCGGGGTGCAGGTGCTGGCGCAGCCGCCCGGCAAGAAGAACAGCACCATCCACCTGCTGTCGGGCGGCGAGAAGGCGCTGACGGCGATCGCCCTCGTGTTCGCCATCTTCCAGCTCAACCCGGCGCCCTTCTGCCTGCTCGACGAGGTGGATGCGCCGCTGGACGACTCCAACACCGAACGCTATGCCAAGCTGGTGCGCAGCATGGCCGACTCCACCCAGTTCCTCTTCATCTCGCACAACAAGATCGCCATGGAGATGGCCGAGCAGCTGATCGGCGTGACCATGCAGGAGCAGGGCGTCTCGCGGATCGTCGCGGTTGACATGCAAGACGCCGTGCGTCTGGCGGAGGTGGCGTGAGCGCGCTGTCACGGCGGCTGGGAGGGTGCCCCCTCCTTGCCTTGGCGATGACCTGGCGGCTTGAGATGGGGAGCCGCCCTTGAGCCTGCGCATCGCGCTGGCGGTGGCCGGCATCCTGGTGCTGGCCGCGCTCCTGCTGCACGGCGTCTGGCAGGCCCGCCGTCGCGAGATACGGCGCAGCCCGCGGGAGTCCCTGCCGCTGAACCGAGAACCCAGCCTGGCCGATCTGGCCACAGGGGACACAGGCGCGGACGGCCCGGGCCTGGCGGACGAGAACGGGGCGCTGCTCACCTCGCTGCGGGCCGAGCCCACGCTGACCCGCCGAGTGAGCGCACGTCCCGATGCGCTGATCGATGCCATCGCCACCATCTCGGTCGAGGCCCCGGTGGCCGGCGAGACGGTGCTCGTGCATGCGCCGGCTGCCCGGCGGGCCGGCAGCAAACCGCTGCTGTTGGAGGCCCTCAACGCCGACAGCGGTGATTGGGAGCAGCCCCTCGCCGGCCAGCAGTACACCGAATTCCAGGCCGGGGTGCAACTGGCCAACCGCGGCGGCGCGCTCAACGAGATCGAGTACTCCGAGTTCGTCCACAAGGTCCAGGCCTTCGCCGACGCCCTGGGCGGACTGCCTGATTTCCCCGACATGCTCGAGGTGGTGGCCCGGGCCCGCGAACTGGATGCCTTTGCCGGCCCGCACGACGCCCAACTGGCGCTGCGGCTGGTGAGCCGCGGTGCGGCCTGGTCGCCGCGCTATGTGCAGCAGCACGCCTCGCCACTGGGCTTCGTGCCTGGCGTGCTGCCTGGCCGGCTGGTGCTGCCGTCGCGGGAGGAGGGCGCTCCGCCGGTGCTGAGCCTGCAGTTCGAGGCCCAGGCAGCCCTGGCCGAGGACGCCAGCCAGGCCGCCGTGCGAGAGCTCACCCTGGCCTTCGATGTGCCCCAGACGGCGTCGGCCGAAGCGCCCTTCGCCACCTGGTGTGCGGCAGCCGAGGCACTGGCGGCCTCGCTGGACGCGGCCCTGTTCGACGATGGTGGCCAGCCTTTGCAGCCTGCCGCCTTCCCGGCCATTGGCGCCTCGCTGGAGCAGCTCTACGCTGCGCTGGCCGAGCGCGAACTGGCGGCCGGTTCCGCGGCGGCCCGCCGCCTCTTCAGCTGAAGGGTGGCCGACATGGGGCTGGCCCACCGTGCTGCCGAGCTCCGGGCGCAACTCGCGCACCACGCCCAGTGCTACCACACGCTCGACGCCCCTGAGATCCCTGACGTTGAGTACGACCGGCTGTTCCAGGAACTGCAGGCGATCGAGGCGGCGCATCCGGCGCTGCGCACCCCCGACTCGCCCACCCAGCGGGTTGGTGGTCGGGCCTTGGAGGGTTTTTCGCCGGTGCGCCATGCGGTGCCCATGCTCAGCATCCGCACCGAGACCGACACCGAATCCAGTGGCGCTGAGGCCTTCGACGCCCGCGTTCGGCGCGAGCTGGGCCTGGCACCCACCGACCCGCCCATCGACTACGCCTGCGAGCTGAAGTTCGACGGCCTGGCCGTCAACCTGCGCTTTGAAGCCGGCGTGCTGGTGCAGGCAGCCACCCGCGGCGACGGCGAGACCGGCGAGGACGTGACGCAGAACATCCGCACCCTCCGCGAGATCCCGCTGCGGCTGCGCGATCAGCCCGGCGGGCCGACCCCGGCGGTGCTGGAGGTGCGCGGCGAGGTCTACATCCGCCGTGACGATTTCGAGCGCCTGAACGACCGCCAGCGCGAGCGCATCGCCCAGGGCGCCAAACAGGAAAAGACCTTCGTCAACCCGCGCAATGCCGCGGCCGGTGCGGTGCGCCAGTTGGACCCTGCCATCGCCGCGCGGCGGCCGCTCAGCTTCTTTGCCTACGGATGGGGCGAGGTGAAGGGCTGGGAGGCCATGCCGGACTCGCATTCGGCGGTGCTCGACGCCCTGGCCTCCTTCGGCCTGCCGGTGAGTCGCGAGCGGACAAAGGTGCAGGGCGCGGCCGGCCTGGTGGCCTTCCACCGGCGCATCGGCGCGCAGCGCGACGCGCTGCCCTTCGACATCGACGGCGTGGTCTACAAGGTCGACAGCCT
>CAISYQ010000213.1 GCA_903889735.1 uncultured Methylibium sp. | reverse complement strand
GGGCGCGCTCTCGACCGCGACCGCGCCGCCATGGGCGCTGACGATGCCGTGGACCACCGACAGGCCCAGCCCGGTGCCCTGCCCCACCGGCTTGGTGGTGTAGAAGGGCTCGAAGATGCGGGCCACCGGCGCCGGGTCCATGCCGCAGCCGTCGTCGCTCACCCACAGGTGGGCGTGGCGGCCAGACAGTGGGCCGCTGGCGGTCTTGGTGCCGGCGAGCTCCGCCACCTCGAGGCCGACCTCGATGCGGCCCGTGCTGCCCTGCAGCGCGTGCCAGGCGTTGGTGCACAGGTTCATCAGCACCTGCTGGACCTGGGTGGCGTCGGCCCGCACGACCACCGGCGCCTCGGCCAGCCGCGCCTCGATGTGCACGACCGTGGGCAGCGTGGCGCGCAGCAGCTGCAGGCCCTCCTCGATCACCGGCCGCAGCGGCTGGCTGAGCAGGCGCTGGGGCTGGTGGCGGCTGAAGGTCAGGATCTGCTGGACGAGGTTGCGGGCGCGCAGGCTGGCCCGGTGGATCTGCTCGAGATTGGCGAAGGCCGGGTGGGCCGGGTCCAGGGTCTGGCGGGCCAGCTCGAGGTTGCCCAGGATGCCGGCCAGCACGTTGTTGAAATCGTGGGCCACGCCGCCGGCCAGCGTGCCGACCGCGTCCATCTTCTGGGCCTCGCGCAGCTGGATCTCGAGCTCGGTGCGCTCGAGCTCGGCCTGCTTGCGCTCGGTGAGGTCGGTGTGGCTGCCCACCATGCGCAGGGGCCGGCCCTCGGGGTCGCGGCTGGTCACGATGCCGCGGTTCAGGAACCACCGCCAGCCGCCGTCCCGGTGGCGCATGCGCAGCTCGCCGTTGAAGACGCGGCTGCGGCCCTCCAGGTGGGCCTGCATCTCGGCGCGGACCCGGGCCAGGTCCTGGGGATGGATCAGCCCCCACCAGTTGCCCTCCACCGGGGCCAGCTCGCCCGGCGCATAGCCCAGCATGTCCAGCCAGCGAGCGGAAAAAGCCACCGTGCCGGCGGCGAGGTCCCAGTCCCAGACGCCATCACCCGCGCCCTCGAGGGCGAATTTCCAGCGCTGCTCGCCCTCGCGCAGGGCCGCCTCGGCATCGTGCTGGGCGGTGATGTCCTCGTGCGACACCACCACGCGCACCGGCACGGTGCTGCCGCGGGTCACGCGCGCAAGGAACCAGCGCGGCCCCTCGGCCGTCTGGCAGGGGTATTGCATCTCGAAGCTCGCCCGCTCGCCGGACAGCACCCCGCGCAGCAGCTGGGCAAACCGGGCGGCGTCCTCGGCGTCTTCGCCGCTGCCGGAGCAGACCTCGAGGTAGTTGATGCCGCCGCCCGAGCGCTCCGGGTCGCCGCCCTGGGCGCCACCGAATTGGCCCCAGGCGCGGTTGACGGCCACCACCGTGCCCTGGTCGTCGAGCACGCAGATGTGGGCCGACAGGCCGTCCAGGGTGTCCTGGGCGAGGCGCGTGGCCGCGCGCAGCGCCGACTCGGCCCGCCGGCGCTCGCCGACATCGCGCACGATGCCCAACACGCTGCGGCGGCCCTGGTAGTCAAGACGGCTGGCCCGCAGCTCCACCCACACCGCGTGGCCCTGGCGGTGACGCAGTGCCATGTCGTACTGAGGCGGCGGCTCCGGGCCGTCGCCGATCCATTGCCGGTAGCGCTCGGTGCAGGAGGCCAGCGATTCCTCGTGGATCGCTTCCTCGAAGGCCAGCCCGGCCAGCTCAGCGGCGCTCCAGCCCAGCAGCGTGACCAGCGCCGGGTTGAAGAACACGAAGCGGCGGTCCTGCGCCACGAACACGCCGTCTCCCATGCGCTCCATCAGCAGGCGCAGCCCGGCCTCGCCCAGGTCGGGCGGCAGGCTGCCAGCGGCAGGCGCGTCAGGGTGGGGGGAGGTCACGGGGGATGGAGAACTGCGGCGCGGCGGGGCAACTCCCGCCTGACTGACGACCGTGGATGTTAGCGCCGCGCTGGTGCCGCGGACCGTCGATACACTGACCCGGTGCTGACCGATCACGGCGCGGTCACTGCCGGCCGAGCCTGGTCCACCCGCCCGACCGATCGGCCTGTCCGAGCTTCCGCCGGCCCCATCCCGGCGCCCCGTCCCGGCACCCCATACCAGCGCCCCACCGGGCTTCCCACCACCCCCACACCGAGGCCCAACCGCCCACCATGCTCCACGCTCTCGAATCCACGGCGCGCCGCGCCGCCACCGCACTGCCCTCCTCCGTGTCGCTGTGGACCGTGCGCGGCGTCAGCGAGGTCTCCGAGCAGCTGAGCGTGCGCCATGGCGTGCTCGAGGCCCCACGCCGCCAGCGCGACGAGGGCGTGATGCTCACCGTGGTCGACGGCGGCCTGGGCCATGCCGCCACCTCCGACACTTCCGAATCCGGCCTGCGTGCCGCCTTCCTGCAGGCCCGGGCACTGGCGCGGGCGGGGGCCGGCCGCATGGTGTTCGACATCGCCAGCCTGCCGCGCCCGCAGCAGAGCGGCCGCTACGCCAGCCAGGTGCTGCGCCCGGCGGCAGCCTCGGCGCTGTCGGAGCGCATCGACCTGCTGCGGCGGGTCGATGCGGCCAGCCGCCGCGATGCGCGCATCGTCGACGCCACCAGCGCGCTGTGGACCGTCGCCACCGACCAGCTCTTCTTCACCAGCGAGGGCATGCGGGCCGAGCAGCATTTCGAGTTCCTCACGCCCTCGGTGCAGGTCACCGCCCACGACCACGGCGTGACCCAGGTGCGCTCGAGCGCCGGGCAGTACAACGGCTTCTGCCAGCAGGGCGGCCTGGAGGTGCTGGAGCGGGCCCGCTTCGAGGACGAGGGCCCGCGCGTGGCCCGCGAGGCGCTGGAACTCGTGGCCGCCCCGCACTGCCCCAGCGGCGCGATGGACCTGGTGCTGATGCCCGACCAGATGATGCTGCAGATCCACGAGAGCATCGGCCACCCGCTGGAGCTCGACCGCATCCTCGGCGACGAGCGCAACTTCGCCGGCACCAGCTTCGTGACACTCGACATGTTCGGCCACTACCGCTACGGCAGCGAGCTGCTCAACGTGAGCTTCGACCCGGGACGGGCCCATGAATTCGCCGGCTTCGCCTTCGACGACGAGGGCATGCCGGCCGAGCGCCGCCTGCTGATCGAGCGCGGCATCCTGAGGCACCCGCTGGGCGGCAGCCTCTCGCAGGCGCGGGCCCGCGCCGAGGGTCAGGCCGAGGGCCGTGATGTCGGCGGCGTGGCCACGGCCAGGGCCTGCAGCTGGAACCGCGCGCCCATCGACCGCATGAGCAACCTCAATGTCGAGCCGGGCGGCTCGACGCTGGACGAGCTCATCGGCTCGGTCGAGCAGGGCGTGGTCATGCACACCAACTGCTCCTGGAGCATCGACGACTCGCGCAACAAGTTCCAGTTCGGCTGCGAGTACGGCCGCATGATCCGCCACGGCCGCTTGGCCGAGGTGGTGCGCAATCCCAACTACCGCGGCATCAGCGCGACCTTCTGGCGCTCGCTCGCCATGGTGGGCGACGCCGACACCCTGCAGGTGATGGGCACGCCCTTCTGCGGCAAGGGCGAGCCCTCGCAGGTGATCCGCGTCGGCCACGCCTCGCCGGCCTGCAAGTTCGCAGGTGTCGATGTGTTCGGGGGGGCGCAATGAGCGGCGCCACGCTTCACGCCACAGGTCACGCCACACCTCACGCCACCAGTGCGCTGACCTCCCGCGCCCATTTCGAGGCGCTGGCCGAGGGGGTCTGCGGCCTGCCCGTCGCCGGCTCGCCCGGTGGGGGCCTGGACCATGTCAGCCTCTTCCTCAGCGCCGAATCCTCCGACTTCCTGCGCTTCAACCACTCGGCCCTGCGCCAGGCCACCCAGGTGCTGCAGGCCCATGCCACGCTCGCGGTGGTGCGCGGCGCGCGGCGCGCCGAATCGACGCTCACGCTGACGGGCGACGCCACGCAGGACATCGCCCGCCTGCGGGCCGAGCGCCAGCAACTGGCCGCCGACCTGACGGTGGTGGCCGACGACCCCTGGCTGCTGCTGCCGACCACCGCCCAGTACAGCCTGCGCGAGGACCCCGGCGCCCTGCCCGAGGCCGCCGCCGTCATCGACGCGGTGGTCCGCCATGCGGCCGGGCACGACCTGGTCGGCTTCCACGCCGCCGGTCCGGTGGTGCGCGCCTATGCCGACAGCCTGGGCTCGCGGCACTGGCACCGGGTCGAGAGCTTCCACTTCGACTGGTGCCTCTACGACACCGCCCATGGCGGCGACAAGGCGGTGAAGACCGCCTATGCCGGCACCCATTGGGACGAGGCCCTCTTCGAGGCCCGGCTGCAGCAGGCGGCCGAGCGCGCGGCGCTGCTGCGGCGCGCGCCGCTCAGCCTGCCGCCAGGCGCCTACCGCGCCGCCTTCAGCCCGGCGGCGATGAACGAGCTGCTGGGCGCGCTGGCCTGGAGCGGCTTCAGCCTGAAGGCGCGGCGCACCGGCGTGTCGTCCCTCTCCCTGCTCGAGCGCGGCGAGGCCGCCCTGCACCCGCAGCTGCGGATCAGCGAGGCCACCGCCTGCGGCATTGCCCCGGCCTTCACCGCCGACGGCTTCGTCAAGCCCGCCGAGGTGCTGCTGGTGGAGGGCGGCCGCGCCGCCGGTACCCTGAATTCGCCCCGCTCGGCGCGCGAGTACGGCCTGCCGACCAACGGCGCCGGGCCCGACGAGACCCCGCAGTCGCTGGCGCTCGCGCCCGGCAGCATCCCCGAAGGCGGCCTGCTCGAGGCGCTGGGCACCGGCCTCTATGTCAGCAACCTCTGGTACCTGAACTACAGCGACCGCCAGGCCTGCCGCATGACCGGCATGACGCGCTTCGCCTGCTTCTGGGTCGAGGACGGCCGTCTGGCCGCGCCCCTGCAGGTGATGCGATTCGACGACAGCTTCCTGCGCCTCTTCGGCGAGGGCCTGGTGGGCCTCACCGACCGCGCCGAGCAGGTGCCCGAGAGCGGCAGCTACCAGTCGCGTCAGCTGGCCTCGATCACCACGCCGGCGGCGGTGGTGGAGGGCTGGCGGCTGACGCTCTGAGCGCCGTCGCGCAGGGCCGCCAGAGCAACCGCCCGGACGTGCCCAGACCGGGTCACACCACCAAGGCGGGATCGGGCTTGCTGCCGCGCGCCAGGAAGCTGTAAATCACCGGCACCACCACCAGGGTCAGCAGGGTGGAGGTGATCACGCCGCCGATGATGGCCCGGCCCATCGGCGCCTGGATCTCGCCGCCATCGCTCAGCGCCAGCGCCAGCGGCAGCATGCCGAAGACCATGGCGGCGGTGGTCATCATGATGGGGCGCATGCGCACCAGGCCGGCCTCGAGCAGGGCGTCGGGCACGCTGGCGCCGCGGCGCCGCGCCTGGTTGGCGAAATCCACCAGCAGGATGGCGTTCTTGGTCACCAGGCCCATGAGCATCAGCAGGCCGATCATCGAGAAGAGGTTCAGCGTCGAGCCCGTCACCAGCAGCGCCAGCATCACGCCGATCAGCGCCAGCGGCAGCGAGGCCATGATGGCCAGCGGCTGCAGGAAGCTGCCGAACTGGCTGGCCAGCACGATGTAGATGAAGATCACCGACAGCGCCAGCGCCCCGAGCATGGCGCCGAAGGCCTCGCCCTGCTCCTTGGTCTGGCCGCCCACATCGAAACGGTAGCCCGGCGGCAGCTGGGTGGCGTCGACCAGCTTCTTGACATCGGCCCCCACATCGCCCGAGGGCCGGCCACTCGCCCCGGCCGAGATCGACTGGCGGCGCTGCAGGTCCTGGCGCTTGATGACCTCGGGGTTGTCGATGGCCACGATCTCGGCCACGCGGCCCAGCGCCACCGGTGTGCCGTCCTTCGAGAAGGCCACCGGCAGGCGCTCGAGCTGCGCCGCGTTCTCGCGCGAGGCGCGCGGCAGCCGCAGCTCCACCTCGACCTGCTCGCCATCGGGCGCGGTCCACCAGGTGGCCTGGTCGCCGCCCACGAAGCTGCGCAAGCTCGCGCCCAGGTCGGCGGGGGTGAGCCCGAGCTCGCGCACCGCCTCGGGCTTGAGGCGCACGGCATAGGCCGGGATGCCCGGCTTGATCGAGGTCTCCAGGTCGGTCAGGCCGGGGATCGCCTTCAGGCGCAGGGCGAGCTTGCGGACCTCCTCGTCCAGCACCCGCGGGTCCGGCCCCATCAGGGCCACGTAGATGGGCCGCTGGCCGAGCGTGGCCTCGATGCCGGGGATGGGCCGCAGCGCCTCGCGGATCGCCGCCTCCACCTCCACCTGGGTGCGGGCGCGCTCGGCACGCGGCTTGAGCTGCACGCCCAGCTGGGCGAGGTTGCGGCTGCCCTCGCCGTCGTCGCCGATGGTGGCGGTGAGCAGGCGCACCTCGGGCAGGGTGCGGATCGCCTGCTCGACCTGGGCCACCTTGCTGCTGGCGCGCTCCAGGCTCGTGCCCACCGGCAGGCGCACGTTGAGCTGGATGTAGCTGTTGTCGGACTCGGGGATGAACTCGCTGCCGACCAGCGGCACCAGCGCGAGGGCGCCGGCAAAGCTCGCCAACCCCAACCACAGCACCAGGCCGCGCGGCGTGAGCGTCGCGCGCCGCGGCCGCAGCGCCGCCCAGTCGCCGTGGCGCAGCGCCCGCCACAGGCCCAGCGTCGGCCACCACAGCCGGTACTGGCGCGCCGAGAACACCCAGCGGATCAGCCGCGCATAGACCGCATGCAGCCCGTCCATGGCCCGGTCGGTGCCGCGCATCAACGTGCCCAGCACGGGCAGCCTCGCCAGACGGCTGGAGGGCGGGTCCTTCCAGAGGCTGGAGAGCATGGGGTCCAGCGTGAAGCTCACGAACAGGCTCACCAGCACCGCCACCGTGACGGTGATGCCGAAGGGGAAGAAGAACTTGCCGACGATGCCCTTCATGAAGGCCACCGGCACGAACACCGCGCAGATCGCGAAGGTGGTGGCCAGCACCGCCAGGCCGATCTCCTCGGTGCCCTCGCGGGCGGCGCGGTGGTGGTCGGCCCCCAGGTGGATGTGGCGCACGATGTTCTCGCGCACCACGATGGCGTCGTCGATCAGCAGGCCGATGCACAGGCTCAGCGCCATCATCGTCATGAAATTGAGCGTGAAGCCGAAGGCATAGACCGCGATGAAG
>CAISYQ010000212.1 GCA_903889735.1 uncultured Methylibium sp. | reverse complement strand
GGCGCCGCAGTTCGGGCAGCGCTGCATGTCGATATCGAACACCCGCTTGAGCAGCCGTGCCCAGCTGATGCGTGCGGGCCGGACTTGGACGGTCTCGGCTTCGCACTGGACGCCGGATGCGCCAACGCCTGGCACTTCCTCATCCTTGGGCGGCCCCTGCGGCACCACCGCTTGGCCGTTCTGTTTGTCGCGCCCAGAGCGGCCGCAGCTGCCACCGCGTTCGGCGCATTGGACCTGGCCAACACGGCGGCGAACGAGCAACTTGCACTGCTCTGGAAAGACGCGGGAATGTTTCGACTTGACCTCGTGCTCGACAGCGGGCCCCTCGGATGCGAGCAGACCTTCTTCTCAGGACCTCACTCGCTGAAGTTAACTCTTCCGAGTTGTGTACAGCCCTGGCGGAGGTTCTCCGTCGTGCCTCAAAAAGGCTTCAGCGTTGCAATTGCGCGTTGCGAACCCCGGGCGGTACGTTCGATCTCTTCGCGTTCGCTCGCCCAAGCCGCGTTTCGCGCAGCGAGCTCCGCCCGAGGAAAACTCGGATGCTGTTGGTCCAGCTCGACCTTCTTCAGGTCCAGCGCCGGAGTCAACCCGATCCTCATGAAGTCGACGACAGCTAGGAGCAAATTCATCGCGCCTCGCTGAGCCTCGGGCCGTGCGGCGTACCTGCGTGCGATCGTTTCAAAGTCCTCTGGCTCGCGTCCGGTGGTGAGCTTCACGTGGTCAGTGGGCGCACCGCGCTCGAACGCTCCGAGCTTGTGCTCTTCGATGTAGTGGCGTAGCGCGGTCTGCTGGAACGCATCAATTCCGAGGCGCGGCCCCAAAACGCGCAGCGCCTTCAGGAACATCCACATCGGCATCTCGAAGTGCCGCACGGACCGGCCGAGCACGTCGCCCAGCGTGCGCGCCATGTCCTCGGCAGACATCAGGGTCGGGCCGGTCGGACGATAGGTCCGTCCGTCGTGTTTGTCCGGGTCGAGCAAGGCAGCGACAGCGACCCTTGCGATATCCTCGTTCGATGGCGGTGCGTTGCGCCCGCGCCCCATCGGCATGGGGAACAGGCCGAGTTGCGCAGCGAAACCGATGAGAACCAGGTAGTTGTCGGCAAAGAAGCCCGGGGCGACCGTCACTCGGGCCGCGTTCGGCACGAGCTGGAAGAGCCGATCCACGAGCCAGTTCTGGCGCGTCGCCAGGGAGGGATGTGCGGGCGTCGCCAACCACTGGCTCAGGCCGACGATGGCTTCGACACGATGGTTGCGCGCCGCGATCGCGAGCACTGCTGCGCTGTCCAGCATGTGGGGATGCCAGGGAGGGCAGAAGTAGACGCGCCGGACGTCTTGCAGGGCGGCGTCCACGGCTTCGGGATCGAAGGCATCGGCTACTACGATCTCCGCGCCCAGGGTCTCGAGTGCGGCCGATCGACTGTCGTGGGCCCGAACCGTCGCGCGCACGCGGGCGCCCTGTTCACCCAACTGGCGAACCACCGCGCCGCCGGTCTTGCCGGTCGCCCCCGTGACAAGAATCAGTGGCTTGTTCATGCAAGGTTCTCCTTCAATCCGCGCTCGCGCGCAGTCAGTACCTGACGAATCGACACCACGTGCAGAAAGACGGCGACGGGCGCCAGGAATGCGGGAATCCACACCACCGGCCAGCTGGCCAGTGCCTCGAAGGCGCCGCCCGGCAAGGCGATCTGCATTGGCCCCGGGACCGATGTCGCAGCGGTGAACATGATGTTGGCGAGCAGACCGAGGCCGAGGAGGTTCCAAATGAGCACCGCCGGGATGATCCAGGCGCGCAGGCCCTGCGTCGCCACGATCACTGCGACGATCGGTGCCGTCAGACCCGCCAGCATGTCGAAGTTGCGCCCTTCGAAGGGCACCTGGATCGGTGCTCGGCCTGCTTGCCACAACCAGAACAGGATCGTCTCGACGATGATGCGGAAGCGCTGGCCCGCCGCCCAAGGCGGCGCAGCACCCGCCCTTTGAACGTTCACGGCGCGCAGGATTGGCCCGGTCTCAGGGTTGACCCTGATGTTGGCCAGGGTTTGCCGACACAGCGCGCAGCGCCACCCCGGCTGCAGGG
>CAISYQ010000211.1 GCA_903889735.1 uncultured Methylibium sp. | reverse complement strand
GGCCAGTCGCGCGGCCTGGGATGGGCGCTCGGCGGTGAAAACCGCTCGGCCCTGCGCGAGATCGTCGGCAGCCTTGGCATGGGCTTGGAAGGCCGCCTGGACAACCTGATCGGCAGTCTCTCCGGCGGCCAGCGCCAGGCGCTCACGCTGCTGATGGCCACCATGCTCAAGCCGCGGCTGCTGCTACTGGATGAGCACACCGCCGCGCTCGACCCCAAGAGCGCGGACCAGGTGATCCGCATCACCGAGCGGGTGGTCCACCGCGACGGGCTGACCACGCTCATGGTCACCCACTCCATGGCGCAGGCGGTGGCGCTCGGCGATCGCCTGATCATGATGCACCGCGGGCGGGTCATCCAGGACCTGCGCGGCGCCGAGAAGCGCCGGCTGCGGCCCGAGGATCTGCTGGCCCGCTTCGAGGAAGTGCGGCGTGCCGACCTGCTCGACGAATCCGCCGCCGGCCTGCTCAGGGCTCGCTACATCTGAGCTGGCCGGCGCTAGCATCGTGTGCGTCCTGGTCCTTCGCCAGCCGCCCACAAACATCCCCGCATCCCCAGGAGCGACCATGCCCTACGCGTCGAACGCCGGAATCGATCTCTACTACGAGGACACCGGCGGCGACGGGCCGGTGCTGATCTTCTCGCATGGGCTGCTGATGGACAGCTCGATGTTCGCGCCGCAGGTGGCGGCCCTGCGCGATCGCTTTCGCTGCATCAGCTGGGACGAGCGCGGCCATGGCCGCACCGCGGGCGCCGCGCTCGCGCCCTTCAGCTACTACGACTCCGCGGATGACCTGGTGGCGATCCTGCGCGTCGCGGGGGTGGGGCGGGCGGTGCTGGTCGGCATGTCCCAGGGCGGCTACCTGTCGCTGCGCTGCGCGCTGCGCCACCCGGAGGTCGTGCGGGCGCTGGTGCTGATCGACACCCAGGCCGGCCTCGAGGACCCGGCCAAGATGCCCGGCTACCACCGCATGATCAGCGACTGGGCCGCCCACGGCCTGTCGGACGAGACGGCGGCGATCATCGAGCATGTGATCCTGGGAGACGGCTGGTCGGGCGCCGAGGCCTGGAAGACCCGTTGGCGATTGATGCAGCCGCACAACCTGCTCGGCGTCTTCACCACGCTCGGCGCGCGCGACGACATCGCCGAGGCCATCGCCGCGATCACCGCGCCCGCGCTGGTGATCCATGGCGACGCCGACGCTGCCATCGAGACCGAACGCGCGCTGGCGATGCACGCCAAGCTCCCGAACGCTGCGCCTTTCGTTTCGGTGCCGGGCGCCGGGCACGCGGCCAACCTCACCGACCCCGGGCCGGTCAACGCGGCGATCCTGCGGTTCCTGGACCACCTCCCGGCCTGAGCCGGCCCGGGCCGGCGCGGGGTGGGTGCAGCGCCTGGTGAAAACGTCGATCGCCCTCCGTTGTCTTGAACTCCTCAGAGGGGGCGCGGACCTCGGGGCCCTGGGTCAGAGCAGGCGCACCTTCACCGACTTGCCCTTGACCCGGCCCGCGTTCAGCCGTTGCAGGGCCTGCGCGGCGATGTCCCGGTCCACGGCCACGTAGGTGGAAAACTCGTTCACGCTGATCTTGCCGATCTGGGCGGCGTCGAAGCCCAGGTCCTTGGTCAGGGCGCCGAGCACGTCGCCGGGGCGGATCTTTTCCTTGCGGCCACCCAGGATCTGGAGGGTCACCATGGGCGGGCGCAGGGGCTCCGATCCGGCGTCCGTGGCGCCGGTCAGATCGGCCAGCGGTTGCCAGACGCTGTCGCTGCCCTGCATGGTGTCGATGCGGGCCACGCGCTCCATGTCGTCGAGGCTGGCCAGGCTGAAGGCCCAGCCGCTGCGCTCGCCCTGGCTGTCCTGCCCGGTGCGGCCGGTGCGGCCCACCCGGTGGGTGTGGACCTCTGCATCGGGCGTGATGTCCACGTTGATCACCGCTTCCAGCTGGGCGATGTCCAGACCGCGGGCCGCCACGTCGGTGGCCACCAGAACGCTGCAGCTGCGGTTGGCAAACTGCACCAGCACCTGGTCGCGGTCGCGCTGGTCGAGGTCGCCATGCAGCTCCAGCGCGACGAAGCCCTGCGCCTGCAGCACCGCCACCAGCTCGCGGCATTGCTGCTTGGTGTTGCAGAAGGCCAGGGTGCTCACCGGTCGGTAGTGGGCCAGCAGCAGGCCCACGGCGTGCAGGCGCTCATTTTCCTTCACCTCGATGAAGCGCTGGCGGATCGTGGTGGCGGCGTGGCGCTCGGTGAGCTTGACCTCCTGCGGGTTGCGCATGAAGCGGCTGGCCAGCTTGGTGACCCCCTCGGGGTAGGTGGCCGAGAACAGCAGGGTCTGGCGCTGCGCCGGGCATTGCCGCACCACCTCGGCGATGTCCTCGGCGAAACCCATGTCCAGCATGCGGTCGGCCTCGTCGAGCACCAGCGTGTTCAGCGCTTCCAGAGACAGTGTCTGCTTGGAGAGGTGGTCCAGGATGCGGCCCGGCGTGCCCACCACGATGTGCGCGCCATGGGCCAGGCTCGCGGTCTGCGGGCGCATCGTGGTGCCGCCGCACAGGGTCAGGATCTTGATGTTGTCCTCGGCGCGGGCCAGGCGGCGGATCTCCTGTGTCACCTGCTCGGCCAGTTCGCGGGTGGGGCACAGCACCAGGGCCTGCACCGCGAAGCGCCGCGGATTGAGGTTGGCGAGCAGGGGCAGGGCGAAGGCGGCGGTCTTGCCGCTGCCGGTCTTGGCCTGCGCGATGAGGTCCTTGCCGGCCAGGGCCAGCGGCAGGCTCGCGGCCTGGATCGGCGTCATGCGCTCGTAGCCCAGCTGCTGCAGGTTGGCGAGCACGGCGGGCGACAGGGGCAGGCTGCCAAAGTCGGCGCCGGAGGGCAGGGTGGTGGGTGTGGCGGAGGTTGTTGCGTTCATCCCGGATTGTCGCGGACGCAGAATCGCGGCATGGCCTCCCGACCCGATCCTTTCCCCGAGCCGCCCACCCAGCGGCGCAACCCGCTGCACGGCCTCACCTTGGAGGCCATCGTCACCGCGCTGGTCGCGCAGTACGGCTGGGCGGGTTTGGGCGAGCGCATCCCGGTGCGCTGCTTTCTCAGCGAACCGAGCATCGGCTCGAGCCTGAAGTTCCTGCGCAAGACGCCCTGGGCACGCGAGAAGGTCGAGAGCCTCTACCTCTTCATGCGGCGCGAGGCGCGCCGGGGCTGAAGGCTGAAGGAGGGCCCTGGGCAGACCAGAGCGTCCCCCAATGCAGCGGGCCGGGATCGGCTGTCGCCCATCCCGGCCCGTGTGTGCGGCCGAAGCTGCTGGAGGATCCTGGACGCAGGCCGTGGCGAGTTGCTGCTGCCTGCGAGCCGATCAACCGCGCATGCCGATCTCGCTCCAGTTCGCCGACAGCGACGAGGTCGCGCTCGGGCGGGCGTTCATTCGCGCCAGCCAGGCGTGCACGTTCGTCATCGAGGGATCGACCGGGCTGCCGGTCGGGCCGACGAAGTCCAGGCAGCAGTACAGCACCAGGTCGGCAACGGTGAGGCGGTCGCCGCAGAGGTAGTTCTTGCCCTTGAGCAGCGAGTTGATCATCGCCACGCCGTCCATGCCCTTGGCCTTGATGCCCTCGGCCGCTTCTGGTAGGCAGCGCATCCGGTCCTTGAACAGCCCCAGGCCCGGGCCGTAGCGGAAGGCGTTGTAGAGATGCTCGGTGGCGTTGAGCTCGACGCGGCGCACGGCCATGCGGGTCTCGGCACGCTCCTCGGCGTTGGCGCCGATCAGCGCCGGGGTGGGGTGGAGCTCCTCGAGGTACTCGCAGATGGCCACGGTCTCGGTGATGATGCGGCCGTCATCGAGCTCCAGGCTCGGCGTCTGCCCCGCGGGGTTCTTGCTGAGGTAGGGCTCCTGGCGGTTGGCGCCGCCGAGGATGTCGAAGTCCACGAAGGGCATCGTGATGTTCTTCTCCGCCATGAACATGCGGACCATGCGGGGGTTGGGGCCGAAAGAATTGAGCAGTTTCACTGGGGTCTCCGTTGATGTTTCAGTTCACTCACCAAGCGCGGTTCAGGCAGACCCTGGTTCGCGCACTTTTGATGGACTCTTGCGGGTCCGTGTTTCTAAATCAATGCCTTGCTTGCGCAGCCGCCCGTCGCCAGACTCGCTGACAGGTCGGTTCAGAACGCTTCCTTGTAGGGCCGCAGGTCGATCTCCTGCGTCCAGGTGGTCCGGGGCTGGCGGTGCAGCTGCCAGTAGGTGTCGGCGATGCCATCGACGTCGAGCAGGCCGTCCTCGCCGCGCTGCGCGGCCAGCTCGGGCAGCACGCTGCGCAGGCGCTCGCCGTTGATGCCGCCGTCGATCACCACATGGGCCACGTGAAGGCCCAGCGGCCCGAACTCCCTCGCCATGCTCTGGGCGATCATGCGCAGGCCGGCCTTGGCTGCGGCGAAATGCGCAAACCGCGCCCGGCCCCTGAGGCTGCCCGAGGCACCCGTGAAGATCACCGTGCCGCGCCCGAGCGGCGCCAGGCGGCGCGCGGCTTCGCGCCCGACCAGGAAACCGCCGAAGCAGCCCACCCGCCAGAAGTCCCCGAACTGCTGGGCTGTCAGTGAGCGGAAGTCGATCGCCTGGTTGTTGCCCGCGTTGAAGACCACCAGATCGGCCGGTTCGCGGCCGGTACCCGGCGCCATCGCCAGATCGAACAAGCGGATCACATCAGCCTCGGAGGTGGTGTCGGTGACCAGCGCCTGTGCGCTGCCGCCGGCGGCTCGGAGGGTGCTCGCAACCTGCTCGATCCGCTCCGGCGTGCGGCCGGCGACCAACACATGGTGGCCCTCGGCCGCGAACTTGCGGCACAGGGCGGCACCCACGCCTTGGGCCGCGCCCACGCCAACAACCACCGCAGTCGGGATTCCCATGGGCTGCTCCGCGCTTCCCAATGCACAAGCCCGTTACTGCCGGGCGACGCTGAAGATTGCCCTTGTTTGCCCTTGTTTACCACTACCCAAACGGATAGGTCCCGTTTCGGCCTGCGGCCCTTACAGTGAGGCGCCTCGGAGTTTTTCCGTCGGCCGCCCTTGAGCCATCATGCCCAGCCTCCGAGCCATGCTCCATGCCGCCTACGCGGTCGCCAGTTATTCGCTCTTCCTGGCCGTGTTTCTGTACACCATCGCCTTCGTCGGCGATTTTGGTGTGGCCAAGACGATCAATGCGCCGGTGGGCCTGGGTGGCGGGGCGGCGGTCGGCATCAATGCCTTCCTGATCGCGCTCTTCGCCTTGCAGCACAGCGTCATGGCGCGCCCCGGCTTCAAGCGCTGGTGGAGCGCCCTGGTGCCGCCTGCGGTCGAGCGCAGCACCTATGTGCTGTTGTCGAGCCTGGTCCTGGCGCTGGTGTTTGCCGCCTGGCAGCCGGTACCGGCCGTGGTGTGGGACCTGCGTGACACCCCCCTGGGACCCTTGCTGACGGGCCTGACCTGGGTGGGCTGGGGGGTCTGCCTGCTCTCGACCTTCATGATCAACCACTTCGAGCTCCTCGGCCTGTCCCAGGCCTGGTACCGCCTGAAGAACCGGCCGCAGCCGCAGGGCTTCTTCAAGGAAGTGCTGTTCTACCGCTTCGTGCGCCACCCGCTGATGACGGGCTTCCTGATCGCCTTCTGGGCCACGCCCTTGATGACCCAAGGCCACCTGTTGTTCGCACTGCTGATGACGGCCTACATCGGCGGCGGGGTCTGGCTGGAGGAGCGCGACCTGCTGCAGGTCCTGGGCGAGCGCTACGCCCGCTACCGCGAGCGTGTGCCCATGCTGATTCCCTTCGTCCGGCGCAGGCCGCGTCAGGGCAGGCGCTGAAAGCTGCCTGCGGCGAGAGGCACCATGTCCTTCAGTTTTTCACCCTCGGCACGCGAGGTGCTCGAGCAGGTGGTGCGGGAGCCGCGCTTCCGTGCGCTGACCCGCATCCCGCTGTGGGCGCCGCTCGAGATCGGCCTGATGCTCGGCGCCTATGCGGTGTTCGCCCTCGGCTGCTGGCTCTACCTGTCGGGGATCATTGCCTGGCCGGTGGCCCTGCTGCTCAACGCGGCGGCCATCTACGCGGCCTTCACGCCCCTGCACGATGCGACCCACCGTACCGTCTCGCGCCACCGGGGGCTGAACGACCTCATCGGCACGCTCTCCTGCGGCCTGCTGCTGCCGGGCGTCACCACCCGCATCTACCGCTACCTGCACCTGGAGCACCACCGCCACACCGGCGATCCGCGGCGTGACCCGGACGAGCCCTTCGTCTCTGCGCCGATGTGGCGGCTGCCGCTGGTGCTGACCGGGCTCGACGTGATGTGGCTGTGGTGGTACCTGCGGCATGGGTCAGAGCGGCCGGTGGGCGAGCGTGTCGAGTTCGCCATCTCGATCACGCTCTACCTTGCGGTGCATGCGGTCTTCCTGAGCTCGTCCTGGGCGATGGCTTTTGTATTGCTGTGGATGGTTCCGCAGCGGATGGGCCTGTTCCTGCTGTCGACCCTTTTCGCGCGCATCCAGCATCCCCATGGCGTGACCTGGGAGGCGGCGCCCTTCCAGTGCACGGTGCGCATCGACGCGCAGCCCTGGACCCGTTGGCTGCTGCTGGGCCAGGCCCTGCACTGCATCCACCATTTTGCGCCCTCATTGCCCTTCTACCGCTACCACCGGGCCTGGGGGTTCGGGCGCCAGCTGTTCGAGGCGCAGCAGATCCCGGTTCGCACGATCTGGTCGGGGGTGCGCGATCTGCGGCTGGCCGTTGCGCCTCAGCCCTTGCGCCGCCGCGTCCTGGTCAGCGCCATCGAGTCGGTGGCCCGGGATGTCAAGGCCTTCGAGCTCAAGCCCGAGGACGGACTGCC
>CAISYQ010000210.1 GCA_903889735.1 uncultured Methylibium sp. | reverse complement strand
TGGCTGCAAGGTCGGGCGGTGTCCCTCCTTGCTGAACGGTGCTCTTTTAGGCTAGACTGTTGGGCTTGCAGCGGCGGTACACATGCTTGCAATGCGGGAATAGCTCAGGTGGTAGAGCGCAACCTTGCCAAGGTTGAGGTCGCGAGTTCGAGTCTCGTTTCCCGCTCCAGTTGATGAAAGGGAAGCAAATGCTTCCCTTTTTCTTGCCGGTCTGCGGTAATGTTCCGCAGCGGCCGCGGCGCGGTAGCAAAGCGGTTATGCAGCGGATTGCAAATCCGCCCAGCCCAGTTCGACTCTGGGCCGCGCCTCCAAAATCTTGAGATCAAAGTAAAAAGCCTCGCTTGCGAGGCTTTTTTGTGGCCGCCTGCTGGGCAAACCTCGGGCCACTTTCAGCGATCTGTGCCTGGCGCGATACCATGTGGCGGGGCCTCGATGGCGAAATTGGTAGACGCAGCGGACTTGAAAGCAATTTGAGCGCTCGCGCGGAAACGCGCGTGATGGATCCCGTCAAATTCGGAGAACCCCCTGCGGCATGCGCCGCGAGGCAACGCCGAGCCAAGCCGCCAGTGCTGAGGCGGAAGGTGTAGAGAGCGGACGGCGGGCACCTAAGGTCGACGGGTTTCATCGGTCGGCGATGGTGAAGGCGCGCTCCAGACCCCGAACATCCGCTTCAACGCAAGCGCATGGCGGCGAAAGCCGTAGTGGGTAAGAAAATCCGCAGGACTTGACCGTCCGTACCGGTTCGATTCCGGTTCGAGGCACCACCCCAGTTTTTTAGACGCCTGCCAGGCGCTGCACGTTGAATTCGAAATCGAGCCAGCGCGCTGCGATGTGCGCGAGTTGCGCTGGATCTCCGCTGGTCCAGAGGCTGGTTTGCGCGGGCGCCGCCGCTTTTTGGCTGGGCAGAGCCGATGTCAGGCGCTGCACCTGGCGGGCCACAGCCTCCGAGGTATCGACCAGCGCCACGGTGCTGCCGAGCGCTTCTGCGATACGGTGGGCGGCGAACGGGTAATGCGTACAGCCCAGCACCACGGTGTCCACCCCGGCGTTGCGCAGCGGTGTGGTGTGGCGGGCTATCAGCTCGCCGACCTCGGCGCTGTCGGCATTGCCCGTCTCGAGCGCTTGGGCGAGTCCGGGACAGGGTTGCAGATGCAGATGGATGCCTGCGGTGTGAGCCTCGGCCAGACGGAGGAACCTGGCGCTCGCCAAAGTGCCCTGGGTGGCCATCACGCCGATGCGGCGGTTGCGACTCAGGGCAAGCGCCGGCTTCAGTCCGGGCTCGACCCCGACCAGCATCAGGTCGGGGTGGGCGTTGCGCAGGGCCTCGATGGCGACCGCGGTGGCGGTGTTGCAGGCGACGACGATCATCTGGGCGCCGGCCCTGCGCAAATGAGCCAGAAGGGATTCGCAGCGCGCCAAGATGAAGGCGGGGTCGCGCTCGCCGTAAGGCGCATGGGCCGAATCGGCGGCGTACAGCAGCTCGGCCTGGGGCAGCTGCCTTCTCAATGCCCGCAGAACCGACAAACCCCCCACGCCGGAATCGAACACACCGATGCAAGGGGCGGCGGTTGAGGGCGGTGGGTTGCGGTCGGTGTCGAGGGGAAGCACGGGTGAAGGGCATGCTCAGAGGTGGTCGATTCTCCCTTGGCCTGCCCGGCCCCGGGTGCCGTCCTTGCGGCCGGAATTTGATGGGTTCGGGCTAGAATCGAACGATCGTGCTTTTTTCGGATCGGGGCTGCTTCGACAAGCAGCGCTTCCTAAAATCGTGGCACGCACTACATTGAAACAGGCAGCTGGAGAGCCGGGCATGAAAGCATTGGTAGCCGTCAAACGGGTGGTCGACTACAACGTCAAGGTGAGGGTCAAGGCCGACGGCACGGGGGTGGATATCGCCAACGTGAAGATGAGCATGAATCCTTTCGACGAAATCGCCGTTGAGGAGGCCGTCAGGCTCAGGGAGAAGGGTGCTGTCACCGAAGTGATCGCCGTCTCCTGCGGCGTCACCCAATGCCAGGAAACACTGCGCACCGCCATGGCCATCGGGGCCGACCGGGCCATCCTGGTCGAGACCGCCGAAGAGCTTCAGCCCCTGGCCGTGGCCAAGCTGCTCAAGGCCCTGGTCGATCGCGAACAGCCCCACTTGGTCATCCTCGGCAAGCAGGCCATCGACGACGACTGCAACCAGACCGGACAAATGCTCGCCGCGCTCGCCGGCCTGCCGCAGGCCACTTTCGCCAGCAAGGTCGAGATCGCCGACGGCCGCGCCCAGGTCACCCGCGAGGTCGATGGCGGTCTCGAGACGCTCTCCGTGGCCCTGCCGGCCATCGTCACGACCGACCTGCGGCTCAACGAGCCTCGCTACGTGACCTTGCCCAACATCATGAAGGCGAAGAAGAAGACCCTTGAGGTGCTCAAGCCCGCCGACCTCGGTGTGGATGTCACCTCGCGCATCAAGACCCTCCAGGTCAGCGAGCCGCCCAAGCGCGGCGCTGGTGTCAAGGTTGCCGACGTCGCCGCCCTGGTGGCCAAGCTCAAGAACGAAGCCAAGGTGATCTGACATGAGCGCCACTGTGAAGACCCTGGTCGTGGCTGAACACGACAACCGCTCCCTCAAGGGTGCCACCCTCAACACCGTCACAGCTGCCCTGGCTTGCGGTGGCGAGGTCCATGTGCTCGTCGCCGGCCATGGCGCCGCCGCGGTCGCCCAGGCGGCGGCACAGATCGCCGGCGTCGCCAAGGTGCTGCACGCCGACGCCCCCGGTTTCGAGCATGGGCTGGCGGAAAACCTCGCCGCGCAGATCCTGGCCATCGCACCCGGCTACAGCCACCTGTTGTTTCCTGCCACGGCCTGCGGCAAGAACATCGCTCCGCGGCTCGCCGCGCTGCTGGATGTCGCGCAGATCTCCGATGCCACCAAGGTCTTGGGGCCCGATACCTTCGAGCGCCCGATCTATGCCGGCAATGCCATCGCCACCGTGCAGAGCCTGGATGCCGTGAAGGTCATCACCGTGCGCACCACCGGCTTCGACGCGGCACCGGCCAGCGGCGGCTCGGCGACTGTGGAGGTGGTTGCGGCCGTGGCTGATACAGGCGCCTCCCGCTTCATCGGCAACGAGATCGCCCGCAACGACCGCCCCGAACTCACGGCCGCCAAGATCATTGTCTCGGGCGGCCGTGCCATGGGCAGCAGCGACAAGTTCAGCGAGGTTCTCACGCCCCTGGCCGACAAGCTCGGCGCGGCGCTGGGCGCCAGCCGGGCTGCTGTCGATGCCGGCTACGCGCCCAATGACTGGCAGGTCGGCCAGACCGGCAAGATCGTGGCACCGAGCCTCTACATCGCCTGCGGCATCAGCGGTGCCATCCAGCACCTGGCCGGCATGAAGGATTCCAAGGTGATCGTCGCGATCAACAAGGACGCCGAGGCGCCGATCTTCAGCGTTGCCGACTACGGG
>CAISYQ010000209.1 GCA_903889735.1 uncultured Methylibium sp. | reverse complement strand
CACGGCGGTGAGCGCTTCCATCTCGACGCCGGTGGGCCCCAGCGTCTCGGCCGTCACCCGGCAGGCGATGCGCGACTGCGCGGCGTCGATCTCGAAGGCCGCGGCCACGCGCGTGAGTGGCAGGGGGTGGCAGAGGGGGATCAGCTCGGCCGTGCGCTTGGCCGCCTGGATGGCGGCGATGCGGGCGATGCCGATCACGTCGCCCTTCTTGGCGCCACCCCCGGCGATCACCTGCAGCGTGGCCGGCTCCATGCGGATGAAGCCTTCGGCCAGCGCGGCTCGGTGGGTGGCGGCCTTGGCCGAGACATCGACCATGTGGGCCTGACCCTGGGCATCGAAATGCGTGAGTCCGGTTGCGGTTTCGGGGGATTGGCTCATCGGGAGGGCTGGGTCGGTCAACAATGCAGCGTGATCATAGTCTTGGCCAACACGCGCTTCGGCCGTCTCGAGCGCCCGCCGCCGCGCACCCAGCTCCCATGAAGAACCCTTCGCTCAAGACCGTTCCGCGGTGGCTGGTGATGCTGCTGTCGCTGTCGCTGGCCGCGCCGGCCGTGCCCCAGGGCCTGCCGCAGGCGGCGCCGGATTCGCGCAACGCACTCCCCTCCCTGGGCGATACCGTGTCCGGCGATGTCTCGGTCGGGATGGAGCGGCGGCTTGGCGACCGGGTGATGCGCGAGCTGCGGCGCGACCCGGACTTCCTCGACGACGCCGTGCTGCTGGACCACCTGCAGCCGATGTGGACTTCGCTGATCGAGGCCTCCAAGGCGCGCGGCCACATCCCCGTCGAGCTCGAGGAGCGCTTCGCTTGGGAACTGTTCCTGGTGCGCGACCGCAGCGTGAACGCGTTTGCCCTGCCGGGCGGCTATGTGGGAACCCACCTCGGCCTGATCGCCATCACCGCCACGCCGGACGAGCTGGCCTCGGTGCTGGCCCACGAGCTCTCGCACGTGACGCAGCGCCACATCGCCCGCAGCATCGGCGGTGGACAGCTGAGCTCGTTCGCGGGCATCGCGGGCCTGCTGCTCGGCATCCTGGTCGCCAGCCGCAGCCCCGATGCGGCCAATGCGCTGATCACCGGCGGGCAGGCGGTGGCGATCCAGGGACAGCTGAATTTCTCGCGCGACATGGAGCGCGAGGCCGACCGTGTGGGTTTCAGCGTGCTGACCGGCGCCGGCTTCGCCCCGGGGGGCATGGCGGCGATGTTCGAGAAGCTGCTGCAGGGCTCGCGCCTGAGCGACAACCAGAGCTTCCCCTACCTGCGCAGCCACCCGTTGACCACCGACCGCATCGGCGAGGCCCGCTCGCGGCTCGGGGTGGAGGGCGCGGTGGTGCTGCCGCGCACGCTGACCTGGGCGCTGATGCAGGCGCGGGCCCGCGTGCTGATGGAGCCGCGCGAAGCCGCCCTGCAACGTGCGCAGGATCTGGACCGCCCCGCCGTGCTGGCGGCGGCGATCGGCCCGGGCGAGCGGTTGGCGGCGCTCTACGCCAGCGCGCTGGCCTCGACGCTCAGGAACGATGCCCGGCGCGCCGAGGCGGCACTGGCGGCGGCTCGACCGCTGGCCGCCTCGGAGCCGTCCGCCGCGCTGCTGGTGGAGATGCTGGCACTGCAGGGGTTGATCGCCCGGCGAGAGGGGCTGGCGGCGGCGGCGCAGCTGGACCGGCTTCTCGCCGATCCGCAGGCGCTGGACTCCAGGGCGCTGCTGCTGGCGCAGGCCCAGGTCGCCCTGATGCCCGGGGCCAGCGACCGGATGGCCGAACGCGCGGCCGAGCGGCTGCAGGTCTGGGTGGCGCTGCACGGGCAGGACGCCGCCGCCTGGCGCAGCCTCTCGCAGCTCTGGACCCGGCTCGACCAGCCGCTGCGCTCGGTGCGGGCGGAGGCCGAATGGGCTGCGGCGCTCGGTGACGTGATCGGCGCGGTCGACCGTTTGCGCTCCGGCCAGCGGCTGGCGCGCAGCAGCAGCAGCCGGGCCGAGGAGGTGGAGGCGGCGATCATCGACGCCCGCCTGCGCGACCTCGAGGTGCGCAGGCGTGAGCTGATGATGGAAGAGCGCCGCGGCGGGTGACCGGCGGCTTCGACCCGACCGATTTCGGGCAGCTGAACTGCCGCCTGGGCCGGACCGAATGCCAGTGGCGGAACAGCCGCTATGAATTGATTGAATTGGAGCGGCTGAACAGCCGCTCGAGGGCCGCGTCGATGACGAGGCCGCAGACGCTGTAGATCAGCGAGCCGATCAGCGCTGCGCCGAAGCCCCCGACGCTGAAGCCATCGAGCAGGCCGGCAGCCCCATAGAACATCAGCGCATTGATGACGAAGAGGAAGAGCCCGAGCGTCAGCAGCGTGACCGGCAGGGTCAGCAGCACGAGCAGGGGGCGCAGCAGGGCGTTGAGCAGGCCCAGCACCAAGGCAGCGAGCAGGGCCGCGCCGAAGCTGCCGACCTGCACACCTGGATAGACCTGCGCCACCAGCAGCAGCGAGGCGGCCAACAGCAGCCATCGGACGAGGATTTTCATTGGGTCAGGATAGCAGCGAGGCCTGGTTGCGGCCCGTGTCCCGGCAAGCCGCGGGGCCGGCTGTGGCGGGGTCGGGCGCTCCCACACAGGCTCTGGCGCGAGAGAAATTGCCCAACAGGGGTGCGAATGCTGGTTTCCTCTATGAAAACTTCTTCTCAGCGCGTGACACGCGCAGTACCATCCGCGCCGCAGGGTCGCTGTGAGAACGAGAGTTCATGCGGCTGTCGCCCGTGGCCCAGCGCATCAACAACCCCTTGATGGAGAAGTGAAGAATGGCAACTGCAAAGAAGGCCGCCGCGAAGGCGCCGGCGAAGAAGGCTCCGGCCGCGAAGAAGGCTCCGGCCGCGAAGAAGGCTGCTGCAGCGCCCGCCAAGAAGGCGGCACCTGCCAAGACGGCAGCGGCCAAGAAGGCGCCTGCGGTCAAGCGCACGCCCAACGCGGCGTTCATGAAGGCCCTGACGCCCAGCCCCGCGCTGGCGGCGATCGTCGGCGACAAGCCGCTGCCGCGCACCGAGGTGACCAAGAAGGTCTGGGAATACATCAAGAAGCACAAGCTCCAGGACGCGGTCCAGAAGCGCGTGATCATTGCCGACGCGAAGATGAAGGAAGTCTTTGGCAAGGCCAAGGCCGACATGTTCGAGATGACCAAGCTGGTCAACGGACACCTGAAGTGAGCTACTGAATGCCGCCGCGGGCGCAGGTCCGCAGTGGTTCAAGACGCCAAGCCCGGCCTCGAGCCGGGCTTTTTCATGGGCGCCCGGTGGGCGCCTGCTGCAGCCGGCGCTCCAGGAAATCGAGCCGGTCCTGGCCCCAGAAGATCTCGCCCTCCACCACGTAGCTGGGCGCGCCGAACACACCCGCATCGATCGCGGCCTGGGTGTCGGCCTCGTAGCGCAGGTGCACCGTCTGGCTGTGCGCGTCCTCGAGCCGCCGGGCCGGCAACCCGCATTCGGCCAGCGCCGCGGCGAGCACGGCCTCGTCGCCGATGTGCAGGTCATCGACCCACACCGCGCGCATCAGCGTGCCGGCGAGTGCCATCGCGGCCCCGGGGCCGTCGTGCAGGTCGGCCGCGATGATCAGCCGCGAGGCGTCGCCGCCGTCGACCGGGAAGTACTTGGGCTCAAGCCGTATCGGCGTGTTCAGCCATTCGCTGAAGCGCCGGAGCTCGACCAGCCGGTAGGCCTGGCGCTGCGGCGCGCGCTTGGACAGCGGGAGCCCGCCCGAGACCGGGAAGACCTTGCCGCCCAGGTCGACCGGCAGCACGCGGATCGAGGCCCCGGCGGCCAGCGCGATCTCCTGGAGCCGGGCGTGGCCGAGGTAGCTCCAGGGCGACTGGGGCACGAAGTAGTAGTCGATGGACGGTGTCATGGCGGGGCTCCTGGGGCAGCGGCGCAGTCTAGTCGCGCGCCGTGACGCGGTCTTGGCGCGTGCTGTCTTGTGGGGGGCTGACGTGCGGCGCGTCGGCCGCCCCATCGGCCTCCAGCAGCGGGCGCAGGTAATGGCCGGTGTGGCTGGCCGCGTGGGCGGCCACCTGCTCGGGCGTGCCGGCGGCAACCACCTCGCCGCCACCCGCACCGCCCTCGGGGCCCATGTCGATCACCCAGTCGGCGGTCTTGATGACGTCCAGGTTGTGCTCGATCACGACGATGGTGTTGCCGGCGTCGCGCAGCTGGTGCAGTACCTGCAGCAGCAGCGCGATGTCGGCAAAGTGCAGGCCGGTGGTGGGCTCATCCAGGATGTAGAGGGTGCGACCGGTGTCGCGCTTGGAGAGCTCCAGCGCCAGCTTGACGCGCTGGGCCTCGCCGCCCGAGAGCGTGGTGGCGCTCTGGCCGAGCGTGATGTAGCCCAAGCCGACGTCGAGCAGGGTCTGCAGCTTGCGCGCGATGCTGGGCACGGCGCTGAAGCAGGCGTGCGCGTCCTCCACCGTGAGCTCCAGCACCTCGGTGATGTTGCGGCCCTTGTAGAGGATTTCCAGCGTCTCGCGGTTGTAGCGCTTGCCCTCGCAGCTGTCGCAGGGCACGTAGACGTCGGGCAGGAAATGCATCTCGACCTTGATCACGCCGTCGCCTTGGCAGGCCTCGCAGCGTCCGCCGCCCGTGGCCGCGCTGACGTTGAACGAGAAGCGCCCGGGTCCGTAGCCGCGCTCGCGTGCCGCCGGCACCTCCGCGAACAGCTCGCGGATCGGCGTGAACAGGCCCGTGTAGGTGGCTGGGTTGCTGCGCGGCGTGCGGCCGATCGGGCTCTGGTCGACGTTGATGACCTTGTCGAAATGCTCGATGCCCTCGATCTCGTCGTAGGGCGCGGGATCGACGTGGCTCTGGTAGAGCTTGCGCGCCACCGCGGCATAGAGCGTGTCGTTGACCAGCGTGCTCTTGCCCGAGCCCGAGACGCCGGTCACGCAAGTCAACAGCCCCACCGGGATCTCGACGTCCACGCCGCGCAGGTTGTGAGAT
>CAISYQ010000208.1 GCA_903889735.1 uncultured Methylibium sp. | reverse complement strand
TGCCACCACCATTGGCGCAGGGGTGGACGGCTCCCCGGCTTTGCGCGCCCCTTTCGCGGGGGATGCGCCTTCAGCCTTCGCGCTCAACAGTGGCTGCAACCGCAGGCCGGTGAGCTGCAGGGCGGCGTCGCGCAGCGCCCATCCACCCGGTCCGGACTCCGCCTGCGCCTGGGCCGCCACGGTGCCGTCGAGCAGGCGCACCGGCAGCGAGGACTGCCAGGGGGCCAGCCAGGACACCGGCTTGAAGCCCGCCAGCTCGGTCTTGAGGGTGAGTTGGCCCGGTGCCAAGGCCACGCTGCCCTCAACCCGAAGGGATGCGCCGCGCTCGTCGGCGGCCCGGATGGCCAAGGTGGCCGGGACGGCATCGGCACGCGAATCCAGGCCTTTGAGATCGACCGCCGCCAGCCGGATCACCTGCCCCTGCGGCCAGGCCGGGTGGCGCAGGGCAAGACGCCCCTCGGTGAGCTGCACGGCATCCACGGCCCACTGCCAGCCGGAGGGGGGGCCGGCGGGCGGAGCCGCTGGGGCATCAGGCGGCCGCTGTGCAGGGGCAGGCTGGGATGGCGAACCGCTGGGCAGGCGGGACAGATCGATCTCTGCGACGGGCGATTGGAGCTCCACCCTGCCGATGCGCGCCAGCCGCTCAAGCGGCCGCAGGTCCAGGTCGCTCAGCCCGAGCTTCTCGAATGCCAGCGTGGCGCCCTGGGCCGGCAGCGCTGCCTGAAACCCCGCCAGGGTGATGCCACCGGTGACGTGCAACGAAGGTGCCAGAGGCGCCGTTCGGCGTTCGAAGTCGATGCGCAAAGCCAGATCGAGCCGGCCCTCCTTCACCGTCACTGGCAGAGGCTGGGGCAGCAGCGGCAGCAAGGCGCCCAGCCAGGCGGGCACGTCGATCTGCCGCCAGTCGATGTCGATGCTGGAGCGCAGGCCCTCGCTGAACGGCAGGGTGCGGCCGTGCAGCGCCAGGGGGCTGCCGTTGACCTGCGCCTCGAGGAGCGGCTCCACATCGACAGCCACGCCGGAGGGCAGGTTGGAGACGAAGGGGATGCCGAGTTGCAGCGCCTCGATGCGGTGTTCGCTGCCGCCGACGCGGTCGACCAGGTGGATGCGCGCGCCCTCAATCTTCAGGTTGTGCAGCGCAAAACGTGCCGGCTCACCGTCCTCGGGCGAAGGGGATGGGCGGCTCAACGCGTCGAGCATCGGCGAGATATTGAAGCGCCCCGGCTCGATGCGCTCGAGTTCGATCAGCGGGCGGCTCACACGCAGGCGCTCGATCACCGGCGCGAGCTGCCAGAACGACTCGGCCGACACATCGACGACGATCTCGGCGACTTGCAGCCAGGGCGCCTCGGCGGGCCCCAGGCGGAGTCCACCCACGGCAGCCCGCAGGGACCAGGGCGCGATCTCGAGGCGCTCGATGGAGAAGGGCGCACCGAGCGCCTGGCTCGCCGCGGCCTCGATGCGTGGCTTGAGCAGCTGCGGCAGGGCCCAGCCCGCCAGG
>CAISYQ010000207.1 GCA_903889735.1 uncultured Methylibium sp. | reverse complement strand
GTCGCACTCAAATTCATTGAATTACTCAAGCTTGAAATAGCTCAGACTTTGTCTCGGTTGGCCTGACGCGGCAAATTAAGTCGTGCGCGTTAACTTACGTGTACGGATTGCCTGTGCAGATACGGGAGACCCGGGTGTCGCTACGGCCCGTTGATCTTGAACACCGCTTCGCGCTTCTCCTGGAAAGCCGCCACAGACTCGCGGTGGTCAGCCGTCTGGTTGGACAGCGCCTCGTAAGCCACGCATGCATCGAAGTGCGCAAGACCGTGCGCATCCACAGCCCTCTCGGCTACAGGCAATGCCGGATGAAAGGTCTAGCCTTAATGCAGCCTGAAAAACTCCTCCAGCTCAATACTCGCATCCGCATTGGCCCCGCTCGTTGCTACGGACACCCGATGTAGCCTCCCGCTGAATTTGTACGGCGTGTCGTAGCCCAAGTTGAATGGTTCGGCATGGTGATACCCGCAGGTGAGCATACCCGTAAAGCTGAGCAACCCGGCGGCCGTATTTTCCAGCGACTGGCTGGCAACCTGTCGGCCGTCGATGAAGAGCGTCAACACGCCAGGTGCGCCACGCCCGCGCTCGGGCGCGGGTGATCCACAACGCTTGAATGCAGCACGTACCCTGTGCCGCCCAGGGCCGACACGCTCGGGCGAGGCCACGGTGATTTCAGATAGGCCGAAGAAGTTGTAAACGAAGGCCGGGCAACCGCCGCGCACCATAAGTCCGTAGCCGCCGAATTTTCCACCATGCGCCAGCAGCATGCCGTCAGCGTTGTCGTCGCCGCACTCGATGTCAGCCTCGATCACGTAATCGGTGTTAGTGACGGAAGGCGCAGCTTCGATAAAAACAGGTGCCATGTCGGCGTAAAAGGTGTGGAAGGTGGGCTTGGGTACCCGCGTTGTGTAAGGCGCACCGATAATCGGCAGCACGCCATAGCGCCCCGCTTCGTGCCACCAGCGCGAGATCATTTGTCGCAGCTTAACGGGCTCGGTGGCAGCCAGATTCCGGCTCTCGGCTGGGTCATCGTTCAGGCGGTAGAGCTCCCAGGCCGATTCCTCCAGCCGGCCGAGGTCATTGAAATTCATTTCCTTCAGGCGGTGGTCCTTGCCGGGCTTGATCGGGCCGGCCTCTTTGACCGAAGGCGCCGGCCAGGGGCAAACGGCGCGCCAGCCGTCTTCGTAAATAGCGCGGTGGCCCATCATCTCGTCGTACTGCACCAGGTGGTTCGACGGCTGCCCAGCATCGGCCAGGTGCGGCGCAAAGCTCGTGCCTTCCAGCGCGCTCTGCGCGACGCCGTTGACCTCCTTAGGTGTGGCGATGCCCAGCAGGTCCAGCAGCGTCGGCACAACGTCGATGACATGCGCGTAACCCGGGCGCATGCCCAGGCTGCCCGCGAGGCCGTCCTTCCACGAGACGATCAGCGGTACGGCGCAGCCGCCGCGGTAAGTCTCGCGCTTCCAGCGCCGGAAGGGGGTGTTCCCGGCCCAAGCCCAGCCCCATGGGTAGTGGCTGTATGAATCTCGCGTGCCGATAGCGTCGATGTTCCGCAGGCTGGCCGACACCTGCTCCAACTGGCCTTGAAACTGCAGGTTGTTGAGGGCGCCGCCTTCGCCGCCTTCAGAGCTCGCACCATTGTCGCTAAGCACGAGGAAGATGGTGTTGTCGAGCTCTCCAAGCC
>CAISYQ010000206.1 GCA_903889735.1 uncultured Methylibium sp. | reverse complement strand
GCCTTCTTGACCCATTGGTGGACCTGCCACTGGCCCACGCCCTGGCGCTCGGCCACGCGCAGCTGCCCCTTGTTCAGCGCCGTGATGACCTCATCGACGGCGCCGCGCAGCTCGGCCGGAGCGTTGGCGGGGTTGAAGTTCGCGCGGTTTTCCCAGGCGGCGTCGATGGTCTGTTGCAGCGTTTCGTAGGACATGGGGTCTCAGCGGGCGGTGGTGAAGGAGGCGATGCGCCGGGCGGCCTCGACGCATTCGTCGGGGCCGGCCACCAGCGCCATGCGGATGCGGCCGGCGCCGGGGTTGAATCCCCGGGACTCCCGGGCGAGAAAGCTCCCCGGCAGCACCGTCACATTGTATTGAGCGAGCAGGTCGCGGGCGAAGACGGTGTCGCTGCCGCCGCACAGGCCGTCCGGCAGCCGGGCCCAGAGGTAGAAGCCCGCGTCGGGCAGGGCCACCTCCATCACCGCCGACAGCATCGGCGTGACCTGGGCGAACTTCTCGCGGTAGAGCGCGCGGTTGGCCTCCACATGGGCTTCATCGCCCCAGGCCGCGATGCTGGCGCGCTGCACCGCCGGCCCCATGGCGGCGCCCTGGTAGGTGCGGTAGAGCAGGAAGGCCTTCATCAGCGCCGCATCCCCGGCCACGAAGCCCGAGCGCAGCCCCGGCACATTGCTGCGCTTGGACAGGCTGGTGAAGGCGATCAGGCGGCGGTAGTCGCTGCGCCCCAGCGCCTGCGCCGCCTGCAGGCCGCCGAGCGGTGGCTGGTCGCGAAACCAGATCTCCGAGTAGCACTCGTCGGAGGCGATCACGAAACCGTGGCGGTCCGACAGCTCAAACAGCCGCTGCCATTCCGCCAGGTCCATCACCGCGCCGGTCGGGTTGCCCGGCGAACACACATAGAGCAACTGGGTGCGGGCCCAGGTGGCCTCGTCGATGGCCGACCAGTCGATCGCGAAATTGCGCGACGCGTCGCTGGGCGCGAAAGCCGGCTCGGCCCCGGCCAGCAGCGCGGCGCCCTCGTAGATTTGATAAAAGGGATTGGGGCAGACGACGGTGGCCCCCGGGCGGCGGGCGTCGACGACGGTCTGCGCGATCGCGAACAGCGCTTCCCGGGAGCCACTGACCGGCAGCAGTTGGGTGGCTGGGTCGATGGCCACGCCGTAGCGGCGCTGCAGCCAGGCCGCGCAGGCCTCGCGCAGCGCGGGCTCGCCGGCCGTAGACGGGTAGCTGGAGAGACCGTCCAACGCGCCGGCCAGGGCCTCGCGGATGAAGGGCGGCGTCGGGTGGCGGGGCTCGCCGATGCCCAAGCTGATGGGGGCGAGGGCCGGGTTCGGCCTCACGTCGCGCGTCAGCTCGCGCAGGCGCTCGAAAGGGTAGGGCTGCAGGTGGGACAGCAGTGGGTTCATGGGGCGGGATTATCGGGCGGGGCAACCCCCGCGGCGCCTCCACACCCCAGGGCCTGCGCCGGGTCAGGCCGGCAGGCCGCTTTCGCGCGGCAGTGCCGGCAGGTCGATGGCCGGGGCCGGTTTCCAGCCCTTCTTGCGGTGCTCGGCGACCACCGTGGTGAAGACGCCGCCGCGCACGTTCCAGCGGGCGGTGATGCGGGCGAAGCGCGGCGCGGTCACTTCCACCAGCTTGGTCAGGATGTCGTTGGTGACCTTCTCGTGGAAAGCGCCCTCGTCGCGGAAGCTCCACATGTACATCTTCAAGCTCTTGAGCTCGACACACCAGCGGTCGGGCACGACCTCGAGGCTGAAATGCGCGAAGTCCGGCTGCCCCGTCAACGGGCACAGGCAGGTGAATTCCGGGATCTGGAACTGGATCAGGTAGTCGCGCCCCGGCGACGGGTTGGCGAAGGCGTGCAGTTCCTTGCTTGGCGCGGTAGGCGGGTTCGGCGGTGCTTGGCGCTGCACAGGCGCGGCTTCACGGATCTTGCGGGGCCGCGACGCCAGGGCGGGGGCGGGTGGGGAAGGGCGGGCGGTCTTGGCCATGGCGTGGTCTGCGCCGCCGTCGGTGGACGGTCGGCAGGGCTGTTCGAACAGGGGCTGAATGCTATCATCCGCCGCTCTGTGAAAGAGGCTTTAGAGCCTGTTTTTCCATTTGAATCAATGCAGTAGGTTATTTTCTTCAAGTTTTAAATGAAGAATTAACAGACCGCTGAACGCCCGCGATGCGACTCAATTCGATCAAGCTCTCCGGCTTCAAGTCCTTCGCCGATCCGACCCATTTCCAGCTGCCCGGGCGGCTGGTCGGCGTGGTGGGGCCCAACGGCTGCGGCAAGTCCAACATCATGGATGCGGTGCGTTGGGTGCTGGGCGAGAGCAAGGCCTCCGAGCTGCGCGGCGAGTCCATGCAGGACGTCATCTTCAATGGCTCGGGGAACCGCAAGCCGGCCAGCCGCGCCAGCGTCGAGCTGGTCTTCGACAACGCCGATGCGCGGGCTGGCGGGGCCTGGAACCAGTTCGCCGAGATCGCCGTCAAGCGCGTGCTGACCCGCGACGGCACCTCCAGCTACTACATCAACAACCAACCGGTGCGCCGCCGCGATGTCCAGGACGTGTTCCTGGGCACGGGCCTGGGTCCGCGGGCCTACGCGATCATCGGTCAGGGGACGATCAGCCGGATCATCGAGTCCAAGCCCGAGGAGCTGCGCCTTTTCCTGGAGGAAGCCGCGGGCGTCTCCAAGTACAAGGAGCGTCGCCGCGAGACCGAGAACCGCATCAAGGACACCCGCGAGAACCTCACCCGGGTCGATGACATCCTGCGCGAGCTGAACGCCAACCTCGAGAAGCTCGAGAAACAGGCCGAGGTTGCCGCCCGCTACCGCACGCTGCAGGACAGCGGCACGCTCAAGCTGCACCAGCTCTGGTTCCTGAAGCACCGCGACGCCTCGTCCGAGGAGGCGCGCGTGCGCCTGGCCGTGCTCGAGGCCACCAACGGGCTCGAATCGCGGCTGGCCGAGCTGCGCCATGTCGAGGCCGAACTGGAGTCGGTGCGCCAGGCGCATTACGCCGCCAGCGACATGCTGCACAGCGCGCAGGGCTCGCTGGCCGAGGCCGCGCTGGAGGTGAGCCGCCTGGAAGAGCGGATCCGCTATGTGGTGGAAGGGCGGCAGAAGGTCGAGCAGCGGCTGGCCGAGCTCGCCGCCCAGGACGCCGCCTGGGAGGAGCGTCGCCAGCAGGCCCTGACCGAGCTCGACGAGGTGGCCGCCGGCATCGAGGGCGCCGACGAGCAGGCCGAGTTGCTGGCTGCGAGGGCCGAAGAGCAGGGCGCCGCACTGCCGTCGACCGACGAGGCCCTGCGCGCGGCCCAGTCCCGCAGCAACAGCCAGCGCCTGAAGGCCGCCGAGGTGCAGCAGCAGATCCAGCTGCTGGCGGTCGAGTCCCGCAACCTTGAGGACCAGGCCCGCACGCTCGGTCAGCGCCGCGATCGCCTGGCCGGCGAACGCCAGGCCCTGGCCGCGCCGGACGAGGCGCGCCTGCAGGCGCTGCGCAGTGAATTCGCCCAGGCCGAGGAAGCCCAGGCGGTGGCTGACGCCCAGGCCGAAGAACTGACCGCCACGGTGCCGGCCCTGGAAGAGGAGCGCCGCCGCCTGCAAGCCCGGCTCAACACCGACAGCGGACTGCAGGCCGACCTGGGCGCCCGCCTCGACGCCCTGCGCGCGCTGCAGGAGAAGCTCCAGAGCGGCGGCAAGCTGCAGCCCTGGCTGGCCCGCCAAGGGCTCGAGGGCCTCGCGGGCCTGTGGAGCCGCCTGCACATCGAGGCCGGCTGGGAGCCCGCGCTGGAGGCGGCCCTGCGCGAGCGCATCGGCGCGCTCGAGGTCGGCCGGGTCGACACCGTCCGCGCTTTCGAGGCCGACCCGCCGCCCGCCCGGCTGGCGTTCTACTCGCCGCCCACCGCAGCCGTGCTGTCCCGCGCGGCCCCGCTGCCGCGGCTCGCCGACCTGCTGCGCCTGAACAGTGGCAGCACCAATGCCGATGGCCTGAAAGCCCTGTTGAACGACTGGCTGGAGGGCGTCTACACGGCTGCGTCGCTGGACGAGGCCCTGGCCGCAAGGCCCCGGCTCGGGCATGGCGAGGTCGTCATGACACGCGCCGGCCATGCGGTCAGCGCCTTCGCCGTGTCCTTCCCGGCGGCCGATTCCGAACAAGACGGTCTGCTGGCCCGCCGGCAGGAGATCGAGAACCTCGAGCTCCGGCTGCGCGCCCAGGCGCTGATCACCGACG
>CAISYQ010000205.1 GCA_903889735.1 uncultured Methylibium sp. | reverse complement strand
GCTGGCGGTCGACAACTGCTTCTGCTCGCCCGCGCTGCAGCAGCCGGTGCGCTTTGGCGCCGACCTCATCATCCATTCGGGCACCAAGTACCTGGACGGTCAGGGCCGCGTGTTGGCCGGTGCGGTCTGCGGTCCGGCCGAGATCGTGGAGGGCCTGTTGGTGCCGTTGATGCGCAGCACGGGCATGAGCCTCTCGCCCTTCAACGCCTGGGTCGTGCTCAAGGGCCTGGAGACACTGGGCATTCGCATGGCCGCGCAGAGCGAGCGGGCCCTGGCGCTGGCGCATTGGCTGGAGGCCCATCCGGCCGTGCAGCGTGTCTACCACCCCGGCCTGGCTTCGCACCCTCAGCACGCGCTTGCGATGGCCCAGCAGAACGGCTGTGGCGGTGCGGTGGTGAGCTTCATCCTCAAGGGCGAGGACGCCGAGACCGCGCGCCGCCAAGCCTTCCACACCATCGACGGCACCCGCATCTGCTCGATCACCGCCAACCTCGGCGACACCAAGACCACCATCACCCACCCGGCCAGCACCTCGCACGGTCGCCTGACCGAGGCGCAACGTCAGGCGGCCGGCATCACCCAAGGCATGGTGCGGGTGGCGGTCGGCCTCGAAGACATTGAAGACCTCAAGGCCGATCTCGCCCGCGGCCTGGACAGCCTCACCGCATGAACGCCCCCGCCTCCCCGGTTCGCACCCGTTTCGCGCCCTCGCCGACGGGCTTCATCCACCTCGGCAACATCCGCTCCGCGCTCTACCCCTGGGCCTATGCCCGCGCCACCGGCGGGGTGTTCGTGCTGCGCATCGAGGACACCGACGTCGAGCGCTCCTCGCAGGCGGCGGTCGATGTCATCCTCGAGAGCATGAGCTGGCTGGGCCTCGATCCCGACGAGGGACCGCATTACCAGATGCAGCGCATGGCCCGCTACCGCGAGGTGTTGGCCCAGATGCTGGAACAGGGCCTGGCCTACCGCTGCTACATGGGCCAGGCCGAGCTCGACGCCCTGCGCGAGCGGCAGATGGCCGCCAAGCTCAAGCCCCGCTACGACGGCACCTGGCGGCCCGAGCCCGGCAAGCAGCTGCCGCCGGCGCCCGAGGGCGTGCAGCCGGTGATCCGCTTCCGCAGCCCGGTCGGTGGCAGCGTGGCCTGGGACGACAAGGTCAAGGGCCGCATCGAGTTCAGCAACGACGAGCTCGATGACCTCGTGATCGCCCGGCCGGCCGCGGTCGATGCGCCCGGCGCCGGCGACGCGCTGGGTGTCCCGACCTACAACTTCTGTGTTGTCGTCGACGACATCGACATGCGCATCACCCATGTGATCCGCGGCGATGACCATGTGAACAACACCCCCCGCCAGATCCACATCCTGCGCGCCCTCGGTCATGAGCCGCCGGTCTATGCCCATCTCCCGACCGTGCTCAACGAGCAGGGCGAGAAGATGAGCAAGCGCCACGGCGCCAAACCCGTCACGCAGTACCGCGACGAAGGCTACCTGGCCGACGCCATCGTGAACTACCTCGCCCGCCTGGGCTGGAGCCACGGGGACGATGAGATCTTCTCCCGCGAGCAATTCGTGGCCTGGTTCAACCTCGATCACCTGGGCCGCAGCGCGGCGCAGTTTGACGAGGCCAAG
>CAISYQ010000204.1 GCA_903889735.1 uncultured Methylibium sp. | reverse complement strand
TTGCTCCTGCCTAAACTTTAGGCAGAGCCAGTAAAACACCTGGGTCAGTTTTGGATCAGCACATCCCCTGTAAGTGGGTCAGTTTTCGGTCGGCGCCAACACTCCCCGGCGCCGCAGTTCGGGCAGTGCTGCATGTCGATGTCGAACGCAAAGGCTAGGTGCTCGCGATGTCTCCGATGTGGTGCGAACGTCCCCAGGTCTGCGCGTCACGTTCAATCCAGTGCATCGCAAACAGATCCTGGATGCCCTGCGCCCAGCTCTGCGCCAGCGAGTCGAGGATCGCCTGGCCCTGCTCCGGCGTGGCGGGCAAGGGGTCGCCGATGACGCCGCTGGTGCCGAAATCCCGCGCCGTCCAGGCACACGCTGGCCGGCCATCGCCGGAGAGCACCTTGCTCGGGAATTCCGGCGGGTAGTTGGCCACCGCATGTTCCATATGCACGGTGTGCGGCGCCAGGGCCATCAGGATGGCGGTCTCGGCATGGCCTGCATGCATCGACAGGCGCTTTTCCCGGTCGGTCATGAACTGGCCCGCCACGTTCGGCACGCGCCAGGTGAAATGCGGCAGCACCACATAGTCGCCATGGCGCAGCCGCAACTCGCGGGCCGCCATCTCCATCACCTGCGGTTGCCCACCGTGTCCGTTGACGATCAGCAGCTTGCGAAAGCCCATCCGATAGACCGATTCGCCGATTTGCGTGACCGTCTCCAGCAAGGTGGTTCCGTCCAGAGTGACGGTGCCCGGAAAGTGCAGGTGCTCGTCGCTCTTGCCATAGGTGATCGGCGCCAGCGCGTAAGCCGGCACGCTGGCGGGCAGCCGCGCCAGCGCATGGCCCATGACGCCTGCGGCGATGATGGTGTCCACCGCGCAGGGCAGGTGCGGGCCATGCTGCTCGGTGCTGCCGGCTGGCAGCACGATCACGGTATTGGCCTTGTCAGGCAGGTCCGCGATCTGCGTCCAGGTCAGGTAGGAGAGAAAACGCTCTGGAGGACAGTAGCCGTGCAGCATGGTTCAACCTCGCCCCTTCGATGCCTGCAATGGGACATATGCCGTGGCCTCCACTTCCACCAGGATGTCGGCGGTGGGCAACATGGCGCTCACCTCCACCACGGTGGAGGCCGGTGGTTCGCCGGCGAAGAACAGTTTGCGGACCCGGCTGTAATGGGGGAAGTGGTCCAGGTTCCTGAAGTACTGCACAAGCTTGAAGACGTCACCCATCTGGCCGCCGGCCGCCTCCACCGTGGCGCGGACACGGTCGAGCACGAACCAGCTCTGGGCCAGGATCGGGCCCTCCTTGATGTCGGTGCTGAACTCACCGGTTTCGCCCAGCAGGGCCCGGGCTTCGGGCGGGATGTCGGCATAACCCTTCACGATGAGGCTGCGGGCAGGGTCGACCGCTATCACGCCCGACAGGTAGATGAAGTCACCTGCACGGCGCCAGGCGGCGTAGCGGGCCAGGGGTTGGGCAATCGTCATGGGAGTCCTTGCAGTGCAGACATCTCACGCCGCACGCGGGCCAGAAAGCCCTTGCGATCGGCGGGTGCGGAGCAGTTCATATTTTAGAGTTGCAGCCGTAGCGTGTGGCAGCCTTTGGCGTACAAGGGCCGCAAGCCCTGCAAATGCTCGCTCAGGACCGGGCCCCGGGTTCGACGCTTGCCTCAATCTTCGGCCAGAACGGCGCTGTCCGATTCGCGCAGGCCGGGGAACACGTAGTCCTTGCCCGCGCCGAAATCGAAATCCGGGCGGTCCCAAGCCACCATCTTGCCTGGGTTGAGAAGTCCAAGCTGGTCGGCCTGACACTTGAACGCCAGCAGCGCAGGGTCGGGCCGACGCCAGCCGCCCTCCTCCAGGGTGTAGACGTGCGGGTTGAACACGCCGCAGCCTTCTTCCTCGTGGATCCGCATGATCTCGTTCAAGCGCTCCTCGGTGGTGAATCGCACCAGGGGCAGACCGCCCAGTGAGGGTGTTCCACTCGAGCGCATCCATTCAATGTGCATCGGCAGTTCGTCACCCAGGCGTGCGCGGACTCGCTGCGCGGCCTGCAGGTCGGGGTAGCGGGTTTGGAGGTAGGTGATTTGGCGATCGACCCGCAGCGCGCGCAGGGTGGTGTGGTTCCACCCGAGCTCAG
>CAISYQ010000203.1 GCA_903889735.1 uncultured Methylibium sp. | reverse complement strand
TGGATTACGGCACCTCTCGAAATGTGCTTTCGTCGTTAACCAGTGGCAATGCTTATGTCATCCAGGGCAGCTTCGACGGCGGCGCGGGCAGCGACACGCTGCAGTTCACGCTCGACAAAGGCCTTTATCACGGGATGCTTGATGGGACGATGTGGGGTTCATTTGCGGAGTATGGGAGTCGCACTTACGCTCTCGACCTGACCCAGGCCATCATCACGTCCTTCGAGACGATCAAGTTGGTGACTGCCAGTTTTAACAGTGGCTGGGGCCCGATCTATTACTTGGGACCATCGGCGATCTATCTGACAGCTAGCCAGCTCTCGCACCTGACCAGCCTGTCGGGCGCCAGCTTTGTCGTCAAGGGCGGCGGCGCGGTGAACCTGGGCACGGTGACGCTGACCGATGGCGCGACGCTGGCTTTGTCGGGCGACATCGCCTACACCGTGACCGGCACGGCCAACGGCGACCTGATCACGAGTTTCGGCGGCGCAGACCAGATCACTGCCGGTGACGGCAAGGATACGATCTCGGGCGGCGCTGGGGTGGACAACATCGATGCCGGTGCGGGCGACGACCTGATCATCATCTCGGCTAAAAGCGCGGTGCTCGACCTGATCGACGGCGGCATTGGTGAGGACACGCTGCGGATCACCGGCGGCGATGTCGACCTGTCGGGGGCGACCTTGACCGGCATCGACAAGATCGAGGCCAATTCGGCCAGCCTGGCGCTGACGCAGGCACAGTACGACCAGTACCACGCCAACCTGAGCGGCGCGGCCGGCCTGATCCTGAAGATGACCGCAGCGGGCCAGACCGATGTGGCGAACCTGCCCGCCGGGTTCATCGGTGTGCGCGGCAGCGAGGGCAACGACACGCTGACCGGCGGTGCTGGTGCAGATCTGCTGGTTGGCGATGCCGGCGACGACTTGCTGCTGGGCAATGCGGGCAATGACCGGCTCGTTGGCGGCGCCGGCAGTGACACCTTGCGCGGTGGCGACGGCGCCGATGCTTTCTCGTTTGACAACGTCAATTCGCCGATCGGCTTGATTGACGGCGGTGCGGGTGTCGACAGATTGGTATTGTCAGACGGGCAGGACATCTCCAAACTGTCTTTCACCGGCATCGAGCAGATCACCGGCCAAGGCACGGTGACGATGACTGCGGCGCAACTGGCCAGCGTGGAGCAGGTCAACAGCGTCAACGTGCAAATTGCCGGCACTTCCAATACCTTGAGCCTGGGCTCGGTGCTGGTTTCGCCCTCGGTTTCGGTGCGCCTGCCCGCGTTCGACACGATGCTGCTGGGCCTCTATGGCGTGCTGGGGTCGGCGCAGGATGATGTGTTGGCGGGCGGCGCTGGCACCGACCTGATCTACGGCGGCCGCGGCGCTGATCGGATCGATGGCGGCGCATCGGCAGACACGCTGATCGGCGGTAGCGGCGCTGACACGCTGGTCGGCGGTGCGGGAGACGATCTGTTCAGGGTTGAGGCGGCTGAGTTTGCTGCGGCGACCGGTACTGTCTTTTCCGACGTCATCGATGGGGGAACGGGCAGCGACACGCTGGAAATAAATTTCAATGGGTCGCCATGGCAGACCTACCAAGTCAATTCAGCCGTGGTGGTCAGTGTTGAACGCTTGGTGTTGAACAATCTCTATTTTTCGACGCTCGCGCTGACGGCCGAATTTTGGAATGGATTGACTTCGTTCGTTGGAGGGGTGGGTCAAACATCGACCTATTACATGCCTTGGTTGACTATCACCGGCACGGACACCGATATCACTTTCAAAGCGGTCGATGTCGCCAGCAAGATCGGAAAGATTGATCTCAATGGCATCTATCACACCATCGATGCGACGAACCTGAACATCGAGTCTGTGAGTGGTCAGGACAACGTCAATTTCAACTACCTTCAAGTCTCATCTCTCGACAGTATCGTGCTGGGCAGTGGCGCCAATGCGCTGCGGATTCAAGGCGACAACCAGTTCACTGCCGATCTCGGCGCCGGTGACGACCTGATACGCGTCAGCAGTGTGCGCAGCCTGCTTGCCAGCATCAACGGCGGCAGTGGCAATGACACGCTCGACCTGTCGCAGAACAGCCTGACCGACATCTCGGCCGCCACACTGAGCAGCATCGAGAACATCCGCTATGGCAGCGCAACGCTGATTTTGAGCCAGACACAGCTCGACAACTTTTCATTCGACGGCAGCGGCGCCAAGTTCCTTCGCGATGGCAATCTGGTCAAGGGCTCGGCCGCGGCCGACAGCTTCAGTGGTGACGGCGGTGGTTCGTTCCAGGGCGGTGGCGGCAATGACTCGATCAACTTTATCGACACGGCGGTGTTCACCGGCAATTACGCCGACTACGACTTCGTTCGCAATGGCAGCACGCTGACCATCCAACAGGCGCGTGGCTCATTGGCTGATGGCACCGATACCTTGAACTCTGTGCTTCGCGCGAAGTTCGCCGACACCACGGTCACGCTGGACGACGCGCCCAACACTTTCAGCGCGGCCTATGTCGTCACTGACTTGACCCACGCCGAGTACGACAAGCGGATCTCGGCTCGCAAGGATTTTTCGTCTGACACAGACCTCTTCAGCGCCACTTTGGCGCCGAGTTCGCCGCTGGCGATTGCTGCCTCGTCGGACAAGGGCAGCGGCTGGACCATGCAATTCCGGGATGTTTCGACAAGCCAGCAACTGTCCTTCAAGAGTCTGGTGAATGGGCAAATCTACGGCGCGTATTACAGCTGGATGTCGGCCGATCAGAAGTGGCTGCCCGGCTTCAGCACCGGCAATGGCTTCGTCACCTACCAGGGCGGCGAGGTGGTGGTTCAGGTCACCCTCGACAGCAGCGAGATCCAAAACTACGCTTTCACGCTGAGCTACCTAGACGACTACGCTGGCAGTGTCGCCACCCTGGGCCAGATGGACCCGCTGGTGGGGGCGGTGCGTGGCTATATCGGCGACATCGCCGATGCCGACTGGATCCGCACCAACCTGATTGCCGGGACCAAGTACGAGTTCAATCTCAAAGGCGCTGCGTCTGGGGGCGGCAGTCTGATCGACCCCAAGCTGCGCTTGCTCGACGGCCAGGGCAATGCGGTGGCCAGCGGCTTCGACCTGATGGCCAACAGCGTGGGCGGTGACGACACGCTGGTGTTTCGGCCGACGACCAGCGGCAATTACTACCTCGCGGTGACCGATGTCGCCCAGCTCGTCAAGGGTTCGTGGACGCTGACCCAGGCCAGCCTGGACACCGTGGCCGGCAACGTCTCGACCACTGAACGGCTTGAATGGAGCAGTGCGCAGCAGGTCGCGGTGACCAGCGAGGTCAATGCCTTGTCCGACCACGACTGGTTCAAGGTCTGGCTCGACCGGGGCATGACTTATTCCTTTCGTGATCTGGGCGTTTCCGGTGGTGGCGGCAGCCTGGCCGACCCGCAGTTGTCGCTGCGATCGGTCACCGGTATCTTGCTGGCGCAAGACGACAACAGCGGTGGCGGCAGCGATGCCAGTCTGGTCTACCGGCCCGCGGATTCGGGTTGGTATTTCCTCGACGCAGGCGCATTGGGCAATGCCGGCAAGGGCACCTACACCTTGTCGGGCTCTACGCTGGCTGACGACTATGGCAACAGCGTCCTGACCAACGGTGTCTTGCAGGCTGGCACCGCAGTGCATGGACTTGTCTCTTACAACGGCGACAGCGATTGGTTCAAGACCGGTTTTACCAACGGGCAGATGTATGTGATCGATGCCGTCGGTGACCTGTCGACCGCAGCGCAACTCGACCCTTTGGTCGACCCGCTGATCATCATCCACGACGCCGAGGGCAACCAGGTCTTCAAGGCTGACGATTTTGGCGGCTCGCTCGACGCGCGCGCCTACTTCAGCCCTGCAGCCGATGGGCTTTACTTCATCGAGGTCAAAAGCGCTTTCCGCTACGACACCGGTGCCTACCAGCTCAGTGTCGGCAATGCGCCTGCGGATGATTTCAGCAACACCGTGGCCTTGGCCCTCGACACGCCAACCAGCGCTGGCAACCTGGTGCTGGGCGCGGCCACCAGCGCCGTTATCGGCGTGCCGGGCGACCACGACATGTTCAGGGTCAACCTGGAGGCCGGTCGGGTCTACCAGTTGAGTGCCGAGGGTTTGGCCAGCCACCATGGCACGCTGGCCGACCCCTATCTGCGCGTGTTCGACGCTTCTGGCCATCTGCTCGACTATGCCAACGGCGGTGGTGTTGGCAGCGATGCGATGTTGTACTTTGCGCCGCTCACCAGCGGCGCTTATTACCTCGAGGCCTCGGCCAACGATGATCGCGGCCTGGGCAGCTACCAGGTCAGCGCGGTGCAGCGCGACCTGCCGGTCGACGATGTGGCCAACGGACTGAACACACAGGTCACGCTCAGCGCTGGCGGATCTTTTGCCGGTCAACTGCTGACCCACAACGATCAGGACTGGTTTGGCATCTCATTGGCCGCGCAGCAGCCCTATGTGTTCAGGGTTCGGGCGTCTGAGAGCGGCTATGGCAGTCTGCTTGACCCTGTGCTGGAGATCCGCGCTGGCAACGGCACGCTGCTGCAGACGGTTGACAACGGCGTCATCTCGCATGAGCCTGCGGTCTCGTTCACGCCCAACGCTGCGGGTACTTACTACTTGGTGGTCAAGGCCGCCGATGGTCAGACCGACACCGGTAGTTACACGCTGATGACGCGTGGGCCCGATGACCACAGCGACACCATGCCAGGCGCAAGCCTGCTTGCGCGCGGTGCCGCGCTGGACGGCAACATCCAGTGGAGCTATGGCGCTTTCGGGGTGCGGGCTTACGACTCGATCGGCATCGCCACCGATGCGGACGAAGACTGGTTCAAGTTCAGCGCCAGTGCTGGCGAAGTGCTGTCCGTGGCGGCGACGCCGACCGCAGGTTCGTCACTGAGCCGGGCGCTGGTCGAGGTGGTGGACGGCAGTGGCCGGTTGTTTGCGATTGGCGACGGGCTCGAGACCGGCAATGGCGCGGCTACGGCCAGCTTCAAGGCTGGAGCCGCCGGCACCTACTACGCCCGTGTGATCGACGGCGCTGGCGCTACCGGCAGCTACACGGTGCAATTGAGCGCCGGAGACGTGGCAGACGAAGATGCCGCCGGCGCGGTAGTGCTGGGCTTTGCCAGCGCCGGTGCGGTGACCCAGGCACAGGCCTTGGCCAAGATCGGTCTGGCCGGCGACATCGACCAGTTTGTGGTGGACCTGCAAGCTGGTCATCAATACCGTTTTGAGACCATGGCCGTGCGTGACGGCAGCCAGGCGCCGCTGGCCTCAGCCGCGATGACGCTGTCGTTCACGCCCAGCGGCGGCAGCCCGACCGCGATCGACGTGGCGCATGCCGTGGCCGCGCCGTCGCTGTTCGATTCGGCTGGCTACACCGCCGCCAGCAGCGGGCGCATGAGCATCGCTGTCAACGCCTTGGATGCGACGCAGACGGGGCAGTACAAGCTTCGCGTGGTCGACTTGGGCGGCAGCAGCCTGGATGACCGGCCCGATCTGACCAGCGGCTACACCGACGCCGGCAACGGCGTGTTGGCCGTCAACGAGAGCGCGCAAGGTCAGATCGACAGCCCTGGCGACACCGATCTTTTCGCCATCAACCTGAGCCGGGGCCAGCTCTACGACTTCTCTGTCAAGGGCTTCGGCGACGGCCTTGGCACGCTGGC
>CAISYQ010000202.1 GCA_903889735.1 uncultured Methylibium sp. | reverse complement strand
TGATCTCCGGGGCTGGTGCCACGGTCATCACCCCGCTGACCACCCTGGTGGCTTCGTCGGCTAACCCGGCGGCGGCAGAGGCTGCGCTGGTGTCGCTGCTCGGCTTGCCCGTCGGAACCAAGCTGTCGGAATATGACCCGATTGCGGTCATGAAGGACGCAACCGCCAGCCTTGAGGAGCAGGCCGCGGCCTTGAGGGTCTTCGAGGCCTCTCAGTTGGTGATGACTTCCTTGCAGTCCGCCACGGCCGCGGCTGCGAAGGCGGGTGGTGGGGTGGTCGACCTGGCGCAGCTCGAGGCGATCGCCACCGCCATGATCGATGCCATGCAGGCGTCTACCAGCACTTCGGTGCTGGCTGCAGTGCAGGAGGCGACGACAGCGGCATTCGAGGCGGCCCGTGAGGGCGTCACCGATGCAGCGGCACTCGCCGGCATCGCAACGGCAGAAACGGCTACAGGCAATGCCTTGGTCGTCATCGACCGGCAGATCGATGATTCCTTCATCTCGGCCTTGGCGTCGGATGATGTGGTCGCGATTTCCACCCAACTCGCCGGGACCGCTCTGGCCCAGGAAACCCTGATCAACGCCATCCTGGGCGATGACACGGCCGCGTCCGACTTGCTGGATCAGTTGGCGGAGTCCGAGGACAAGTTCGGTGAAATCGCCGACGAAACAGCAGCGCCGCCCGGAGTTTTGACGCTCGGCGTGCTGCCAGCCAGCGGCGCTTACATCGACACCGCTGCCGCTGATGAGTTTTCTGCGTTTCAAGGGGTGGCCAAGGCCTCCGGCGGTGAGGGTTTGAGCGTTATCCTGGAGGGCAGCCAACCGCTTTCCGAGTCAGATCTGGCCAGTCCCATCCTGAGCGGCTACGACGCCGTCAACATCACCCCCTTTGGCAGTCTGTACTTCTCTTCGGTCACTGGCGCCTACCGGTTCGTGCCGGACAACCGGGGCATCGAGGGCCTGGCCTACGGAACTGAAGCGCTGAGCTTCTCTTTCACGGCGAAAGACGGCTCTGTTGGGGGAGAAGGGGGAGGCATCACCAAGACGGTGACGATCGATCTGACGGGCGTGCAGGACGGGCCGTCGGTCGCTTATTCCGATGCCGAAATTTCCACGCTGATGGGAATGGCCTCGGCTGATTTCGAGGGGTTGCACTTCGAGGCGGGCGCAGACGTGCTTGTCAACGGCACCGCCTTCCTCGGGGGCGGCTCAAATCTGGGCGCGAACGTGATGGCGGCCAATGCGCTGTTTGGTGCCGCGGATGTCACCGTGCAGCTGACGCAGGGCGATGTGGCCGGCTTGGTCTCGAGCGGAGGTAGCGACGCCAACATGGACGGTCTGGTGGCCGAACTGCAGAACGCCGGCATGGACGTTCTGGGGATCAACGCCGGACAGGCGGCCCAGCTGGCCGAGGCAGGCTTCAGCTTCGACACCGGTGTCGATGTGCTCGTCAGCGGCACCGCCTTCCTCGGGGGCGCTAATCTGGGCGCGAACGTGATGGCGGCCAATGCGCTGTTTGGTGCCGCGGATGTCACCGTGCAGCTGACGCAGGGCGATGTGGCCGGCTTGGTCTCGAGCGGAGGTAGCGACGCCAACAT
>CAISYQ010000201.1 GCA_903889735.1 uncultured Methylibium sp. | reverse complement strand
GGCACCCGGCTGGACGGGGTGGCCCCCGCGCCGCCGGCCCTGGCTCTGGCCCTGCAGGCGCTGGCGGCACTGGAGGCCCAGCGCTACGCGCCCAAAGCGGCTGCGTTGTCGGTGCCGCCGGGGCGGCTGGCCCGCAACGCCTTGCGCGCCCTGGACACCCTGGTGGCGGGCGGCTGGCTGAACACATCCAAGGCAACTGCATCCGCAACCCCGGCTTCACTCGCGACCTCCACGCCTCCATCCAGCCCCCGCACGCTCCCATGACGATCACCCCGGCCCGACCCGCCCCTCTCCTTCGGCCGCTGGCCGCGCTCCTGGGCAGCCTGCTCTGGGCTGCTGCGTTGATGGCACCGCCGCTGGCCGAGGCGGCCAAGCCGGTCCCCACCGTGGCCCCAAGGGACGACGATGCGCCCGACACCGTCACCTATGGCCGAAGGGACGATGTCCTGGCCCTGGCTGCCGAGATCGCGCAGCAGCAGACGCTGGACGCCGAGTGGGTGACCGAGGCGCTGGCGCAAGCGCGCTTCGTGCCCGCGGTCGCCAAGCTCATGCAGCCGCCGCCGCCCGGCACCGCCAAGAACTGGGCCGCCTACCGCGCCCGCTTCGTCGAGCCGCGGCGCATCCGCGCCGGCGTGGCTTTCTGGCAGGCGCATGCCACCACGCTGCAGGCGGCCGAGCGGCGCTACGGCGTGCCCGCGGCCATCGTCGTGGGCATCGTCGGCGTGGAGTCGATCTACGGTCAGCAGATGGGCCGCTTTCGGGTGCTGGACGCCCTGGCCACCCTGTCGCTGGACTTCCCGCGGGATGCGCGGCGCGATCGCAGCGCCTTCTTCCGAGAGGAGCTGGGCCTCTTCCTGGCGCATTGCCGCCGCCAGGGCCTGGACCCGCTCGAGCCGCGCGGCAGCTATGCGGGCGCGGCGGGCATGCCGCAGTTCATGCCGAGCGCGCTGGCGAAGTACGCAATCGACTTCGATGGCGATGGCCACATCGATCTGGCCGGCAGCGCCGCCGATGTGATCGGCTCGGTCGCGCACTACCTGGCGAGCTTCGGATGGCAGGCCGGCATGCCCACCCACCACGCCGTGGCCGTGCCGGTGGACGCCGGCGACCGGGCGGTCTTGCTGGGGCCGGACATCCTGCCGAGCTTCACCGCGGCCGAGTTCACCGAACGCGGTGCCCGCCTCGATGCCGCGGGTCTCCGCCACGTCGGGCCGATGGCGCTGGTCGAGCTGCAGAACGGCGCTGCGGCCCCGAGCTATGTAGCCGGCACCGCGAACTTCTACGCCATCACGCGCTACAACTGGTCGAGCTATTACGCCATGGCGGTGATCGATCTCGGCCAGGCGGTGGCGGCCGCGGCAAAGCCGCCGTCCACCGCGCTCCGCGACGGCCCACCCAAGCCCAAGCCAGGCGCCAAGGCGTCCCGGGCGTCGCCCAAGGCCAATTAACCGCGGGGGCCGGGCCGCCCGGGCTTGGACGAGCGGCCGGCGTGGCCAAGCAGTCCGGCGAGGCCCCGCCGCTCAACCCCGATCAGACCCGCTCGCCCACCCAGCCCGCGACCGAGGCCAGCGCGCCAGCCAGCTTGGCAGGATCGCTGCCGCCGGCCATCGCCAGATCGGCCTTGCCGCCGCCCTTGCCGCCCACCTGCAGGGCCACGAAGTTGACCAGCTCGCCCGCCTTGAGCGGGCCCACGCGGTCGGCGGTGACACCCGCCGCGAGCTGCACCTTGCCGCCCTCGACGGCAGCCAGCACGATCACGGCCGACTTCAGCTTGTCCTTGAGCTTGTCCATCGTCTCGCGCAGGGCCTTGGCGTCGGCGCCGTCGAGCACCGCTGCGAGCACCTTCAGGCCCTTGATGTCCACCGCCTGCGCCAGCAGCTCGTCGCCCTGCGAGGACGCCAGCCGGCCCTTGAGGGCCGCCAGCTCACGCTCCAGGCCGCGCACCTGGTCCAGCACCGCCTGGATGCGGGCCGGCAGCTCGGTCGGCGCCGTCTTCAGCGTGCCGGCCAGGCCACCCACCAGACCCTCAAGCGACTGCAGGTAGCCCAGTGCGCCAGCGCCGGTCAGGGCCTCGACCCGGCGGATACCGGCCGCCACGCCGCTCTCGGCGACGATCTTGAGGAGGCCGATGTCGCCGGTGCGCTGCACATGGGTGCCGCCGCAGAGCTCGCGGCTCGTGCCGATGTCGAGCACGCGCACCTCGTCGCCGTACTTCTCGCCGAACAGCATCATCGCGCCGAGCTTCTGGGCCTCCTCGATCGGCAGCACGCGCGAGGTCGTGGCGGCGTTGGCCAGGATCTCGGCGTTGACCCGGGCCTCGACCTCACGGATCTGCGCGTCGGTCATGGGCGCGTTGTGCGCGAAATCGAAGCGGGTGCGGTCGGCATTGACCAGCGAGCCCTTCTGCTGCACATGGGCGCCCAGCACCTCGCGCAGCGCCTTGTGCATCAGGTGGGTGGCGCTGTGGTTGCGCGCCGTGCGGACCCGCTGCTCGGCATCGACACGCGCCGCGATCAGGTCGCCCACCCGCACCTCGCCCTCGACCACCCGGCCGTGGTGGCCGAAGACATCGGCCTGGATCTTGTGGGTGTCCTCGACGATCACGCGCGCCCGGCCATTGCGCAGCTCGCCGCCGTCGCCCGCCTGACCCCCGCTCTCGGCATAGAAGGGCGTGTGGTCGAGCACGACCACGCAGTCGTCGCCGGCGCGGGCACAGTCGGCGGGCGAGCCATCGACATAGACCGCGGTCACCCGGGCGCCCTCGTGCTGCAGCTGCTCGTAGCCGTGGAAGACGGTCGGGCTGCCGCTGTACTCCAGCCCCTGCGCCATCTTGAACTTGCCGGCCGCCCGGGCCTGATCGCGCTGGCGCTTCATCGCCACCTCGAAACCCGCATGGTCGACCGACACGCCACGTTCGCGGCACACATCGGCCGTCAGGTCGAGCGGGAAGCCGTAGGTGTCGTGCAACTTGAAGGCGGTCTCGCCGTCGATGCGGGCCTGGCCCTGCCCTGTGGCGTCAGCGGCAGCCGAGGCCAGCGCCGTATCCAGGATCTCCATGCCGTTGGCGATGGTCTGGAAGAAGCGCTCCTCCTCCTGGCGCAGCACCTCGGTCACCCGCGCCTCGGCGCGCTGCAGCTCGGGGTAGGCCTCGCCCATCTGCCGCACCAGCTCGGCCACCAGCTTGTGGAAGAAGGGCCGGCGTGCACCGAGCTTGTAGCCGTGGCGGATGCCGCGCCGGGCGATGCGCCGCAGCACATAGCCACGGCCTTCGTTGCCGGGGATCACGCCGTCGACGATGGTGAAGGCACAAGCGCGGATGTGGTCGGCGATCACCTTCAGGCTCGGGCTGGCCGGGTCGCAGGCCTCGGCCCCGGCCGCGTCCACCGCCGCGCGGGCGGCTGCCAACAGCGCGACGAAAAGGTCGATCTCGTAGTTGGAATGCACATGCTGCATCACCGCCGTGATGCGCTCCAGGCCCATGCCGGTGTCCACACTGGGCTTGGGCAGCCGGTGCATCACGCCCGCCTCGTCGCGGTTGAACTGCATGAACACGTTGTTCCAGATCTCGATGTAGCGGTCGCCGTCCTCGGTGGGCGAGCCGGGCGGACCGCCGGGGATCTCGGGACCGTGGTCGTAGAAGATCTCGGTGCAGGGGCCGCAGGGCCCCGTGTCGCCCATCATCCAGAAGTTGTCGGAGGCGTAGCGTGCGCCCTTGTTGTCGCCGATGCG
>CAISYQ010000200.1 GCA_903889735.1 uncultured Methylibium sp. | reverse complement strand
GCCGCCGTACAGCTTTTTGTCAGCAAGCGGTGACAGCACTTCTTCCATGCCGAGCTTTTCATAGCGCCACTGGTCGGTGTGAGCGTAGAAGAAGCTGGTGCTGTTCATCTGGCGCGGCGGCCGGACCCAGTCCAGCGCGAAGGCCAGCGCCGTCCAGCCGGTTTGCGGGCGCAGCTTCTCTTGCCCCACGTAATGCGCCCAACCGCCGCCGCTCTGGCCGATGCAGCCGCACATCATCAGCAGGTTGATCACGCCCCGGTAGTTCATGTCGGCGTGGTACCAATGGTTCATCGCCGCGCCGATGATCACCATCGACTTGCCGTGCGTCCGGTCGGCGTTGTCTGCGAACTGGCGGGCCACGGTGATGATCTGGGCACGCGGCACGCCGGTGATGGTCTCGGCCCAGGCTGGTGTGTAGGCGGCGTTTTCGTCATAGCTGGCAGCGCCGCTGCCCAGCCCTCGGTCGATGCCGTACTGAGCCACCTGCAGATCGAAGACGGTCGCCACAAGCGCCTCACGACGCTCGCCGGCCTTGCCCAGCCGAAGCCGCACGGCCGGCACGCGCACATGGTTGATTTCGCCCGTTTGCGCGTTCGCCCGAAAATGAGGGGTGACCACGCCACCGAAGTACGGCAGGCTGACGTCCACCACCTCGTGTGCCTGCTCCCCGTCTTCCATGACCGATAGCTTGAGCTTGACTTCGGCGCCATGCCGAGCTTCCTTGGCTTCCAGGTTCCACCGGCCCAGGTCAGTGCGCTCCTCGGCCCCCCAGCGAAAGCCGATGCTGCCGTTGGGCAGCACGGCGCGGCCGCCGGTGTCGAAGGCCACAGTCTTCCATTCGGGGTTGTTCTGCTGGCCCAGCTTGCCGTTGAAATCCGACGCCCGCAGATAGCGGTCGGGTACCAGGGTGGTCCGCCCATCGGGCAGCACGTGCTCCTTGAGCATGACCAGCAGCGGCAGGTCCGTGTAGCGGCGGGCATAGTCGTCGAAATAGACGCTGCGCTGCTTGAAGTAGAACTCGTTCAGGGCCACATGGCCCATGGCCATCGCCAGGGCCGCGTCGGTGCCCTGCTGGGGATGCAGCCACAGGTCGGCGAGCTTGGCGACTTCGGAATAGTCGGGCGTGACCGCCACGGTCTTCGCACCCTTGTAGCGGACCTCGGTGAAGAAGTGCGCATCGGGTGTGCGGGTCTGCGGTACGTTGGAGCCCCAGGCGATGATGTAGGTGCTGTTGTACCAAGCGGCCGACTCAGGCACATCGGTTTGCTCACCCCAGACCTGGGGGCTGGCGGGCGGCAAGTCACAGTACCAGTCATAGAAGCTCATGCTCACGCCACCGAGCCGGCTCAGGTCGCGACTGCCGGCGGCGTAGCTCACCATGCTCATGGCCGGTATCGGCGAGAAGCCAATCACGCGGTCGGGGCCGTGTTCCTTGATGGTGTACACGTTGGCTGCTGCAATGAGCTGGTTCACCTCGTCCCAGCTGCTGCGAACGAAGCCACCCAGGCCGCGCACCTGTTGGTAGTCGCGCCGAGCATCGGCGTCCTGCACGATGCTGGCCCAGGCATCGACCGGCGATTCGGCGTTCATCAGCGCCTTGCGCCAGCGCTCCAGCAATCGCCCACGCACCATCGGGTATTTCACGCGGTTGGCGCTGTAGAGATACCAGCTGTAACTGGCCCCGCGTGCACAGCCGCGCGGCTCATGGTTGGGCATGTCCCAGCGCGTTCGCGGGTAATCGGTCTGCTGGGTCTCCCAGGTGACGATGCCGCCCTTGACGTAGATCTTCCAGCTGCAGCTTCCCGTGCAGTTGACGCCGTGCGTGCTGCGCACGATCTTGTCGTGCGCCCAGCGGTTGCGGTAGGCCTCCTCCCAGGTGCGGTCCTCGCCGGTGGTCACGCCGTGACCGCCTGAGAAAGTCTCCCGGGGCAGGCTGAAGTGCGCGAGTCGATCCAGGAAATGGCTCATGTGTTTCTCTCTTGTCGGTTCAGCAGGGCATCTCGGCATTTCGCCGACCGTAGAACCACCAGGTGATCACCACGCACAGGAGGTAGAACGCGGCAAAGATCCACAACGCGACCTCCGGCCCTCCCGTGGCGGCGATGGAACTGCCGTAGCTCTTGGGGATGAAGAAGCCGCCGTAGGCGCCGAAGGCCCCGGCGAAGCCCACCGCGGCAGCGCCCAATACATTTCCCTCCTTGGCCGCCGCAGCTCGGCCGGTGCCATCGCGGCCGGCGGCCTCGCGGATCTTGAGCTCATTGAAGATCACCGGGATCATCCGGAACGTGGACCCGTTGCCGATGCCGGTGGCGACGAACAGCACGAGAAACATCAGGAAGAATCCTGTGAAGCTGCCGTCGGCCGGGCCGAAGGGCAGTGCGAATCCGCTCGAGCCCTTGGGCAGGAAGTAGAGGACGCCCAGTACGGCGCAGGCCATGACGACGAAGTTCCACATCGTCACCACACCGCCGCCCACCTTGTCGGAGACCCAGCCTCCCAAAGGGCGGATCAGCGCGCCCACCAGGGGCCCCAGCCAGGCATAGGCCAGCGGGTTCACCTGCGGGAACTGACTCTTGATCAGCAGGGGGAAGCCGGCTGCGAAACCGATGAAGGAGCCGAAGGTTCCCAGATACAGCAGGCACATCAGCCAGTTGTGCTTCTCCGTGAAGATGGCCGCCTGTGCAGCGAATGGGGCCTTGGCATCGGCCACGTCGTTCATCGAGAACCAGGCCACGACGGCGGTCAGCACGATCCAGGGCACCCAGATGAAGGCCGCGTTTTGCGTCCACACCTGCACTTCTCGACCCTGCCTCAGGATGGTCTGCGGCTCGCCGCCGAAGATACCCAACACACCGACCGTGACCACGATGGGGCTGAGAAACTGGACCACCGATACGCCCAGGTTGCCCAAGCCGGCGTTGACACCGAGCGCCGATCCCTTGCGGTCTTTCGGGAAGAAGTAGCTGATGTTGGCCATGCTGGAGCTGAAGTTGCCCCCGCCCAGTCCGCACAGCAGGGCGAGCACCAGCATCGTCGGATAGGTCGTGGCGTTGTCCTGCACCGCGAAGCCGATGCCCAGGGCCGGAATCAACAGCGTGGCGGTGGAAATCGCCGTCCAGCGGCGGCCGCCCACCAGCGGAATCATGAAGCTGTAGAAGATACGCAGGGTCGCGCCGCTGAGTGCTGGGGCGGCGGCCAGCCAGAACAGCTGGTTGGTGGAGTACTTGAAGCCGAGCGAGGGCAGACTCACCGCCACCACACTCCAGACTTGCCAGATGGCGAAGGCCAGAAACAATGCCGGCACCGAGATCCACAGGTTGAGCTTGGCTATCGCCTCACCCTGCTGATCCCAGAAGGCCTTGTCTTCGGGCGTCCAGATCTTCAGCGTCCTGCTGAGCCGCTCCTGCTTCGCGGTCGAGTTCATGAGGTTTCCATCCAGGACGTGAGGTCAATCCGCCAATTGGCGAGCTATCGGTGAGGTGGTCTCTCGGGGGCCCATGACCTCGGTCCTGCGCATCTCCGTCCAGTACATCCAGACCAGTGAGACCCAGACCACGCCGTACATCAGCATGAAGGCGCTGGAGCGGATCCCCGTGAGGTCCATCAGGGCGCCGAACATGATCGGCAGGATGAATCCGCCCAAGCCGCCAGCCAGCCCGACGATGCCGCTGACCGTTCCGATGTTTGTCGGGTATTCGTCGCTGATGTACTTGAAGGTGCTGGCCTTGCCGAACGCGAACGCGGTGCCCAGCGCGAACATGAGCAAGGTGAAGGCGACGACATTCAGGCCGATGTGGAAGGTGCGCGGACCGTCCACGGTCAGGACGGTGAAATCGGTCTGCGGATAGCTCAGCAGGAACAGGCAGATCCAGCTCGCCCACAGCACCCACCAGGTGACGCTGTGTGCGCCGTACTTGTCCGCCAAGATGCCGCCAATGGCGCGCAGGACGCCGCCAGGCAGTGAAAAGCACGCGGCCAATAGCGCAGCCACTCGGATATCGAGGCCGTACTCGCCGACGTAGTACTGGACCATCCACAGGCTGAGCGCCACGTAGCCGCCAAAAACGATGCTGTAGTACTGGCAGTACTTCAGGATCCGCGGATCCTTGAGGGTGCGGAGCTGGTCGCTGAATTTCGTCTGGCTCGGCACCAAGTGCGTGGGATCGCTGCTGCTGAACAGCCAGAACACGATGAGGGTGAGTAGCATGACCGCGGCGTAGACCTGGGGCACCAGGGCCCAGCCAAAGGCCACCACCAAGGCGGGCGCCACGAACTTGTTGACGGCCGCGCCGGAGTTGCCCGCTCCGTAGACGCCCATGGCCATGCCCTGGCGCTGCTTTGGAAACCAGCGGGCCACGTAGGGCGTGCCGACCGAGAACGAGCCCCCGGCAAGCCCGACGAACAGGCCGATCACCAGGAAATGCCAATAGGCCGTGGCATAAGCCATGAGCCAGATCGCCGGCACCGTCGAGGCCATCAGGACCGTCATGACGATGCGCCCGCCGTACTTGTCGGTCCAGATACCGAGCGGCACGCGGATCAGTGAGCCCGTGAGTACCGGCGTGGCGGTGAGCAGTCCAAACTCGGTGGCGTTGAGGCCCAGCGTCTTCTTGAGCGGAATACCGATGACGCCGAACATCATCCACACCATGAAGCACACGGTGAACGCCACTGTGCTGACGATCAGTACGCTCCACGCCTGACGCGCAATGACGGGGGAGGGTGCGGTGTGGGATTCAGGAATGGTGGGCATGTCTGGTGCGGGCAGCAGGCAGTGAATGCACTGTCGGCCGATCGCAGACGCGCGAACATCCTCTTCATGGGCCATCACCGGGCGGCAGAAGGACTAGCCGGGTCGATGCAACCTAGTTCTGAATGACTAGCGTGCAGGTAAAGCGGCTTTGGGTTGACCTCGGTCAATGCCCCGGGTGTTGCACATGGGTGTCCACCGAGCACCAGAAACTCCCCGCACACACCTGCCACCGTCTTCGCCGCCGTTTCCAGTGACGCGGCGCAGGTGACGCCTGCCCGCCCCTCAAGCCGAAGGTTCCCAGGTCGTGAAGAGTTCGCGAGCCGACGGGCGGTGCCGCCGCCGCACCTCGGTCGGTGTGCCGATCGATACGAAGCACAGCGCGAGCTCGCCGGGGCTCAGGCCGAACGCGCGGGCGAAGCACCCGGTCCTGAGCGCATGGCCGCTGCTCAGCATGGCGCCGAAACCCAGGCCATGCGCCGCTAACAGCAGATTCATCAAGGCCGCGCCCAAGGCGACATAGCGTTCGGGCGCGGACACGTCCGGGTGGGTCGGCTCCAGCCTGGCCACCGCCAACAGCAGTTCGGGTGCGCGAAAGGCCTTTTCTCTTGCCTGGGTCTGCGCAGACATCGGCGCGCTCGGCAGCCTCTCGAGCAGAGACTCCACAAACACTTGGCCGAGCGCCTCGCGCTGCGCGGGTTCGACATGGATCAGGCGCCAGGGACGAAGCAGCTCGTGGTCGGGTGCGCAGCCCGCAGCCTCGATCAGCGCCTGCATCTGGATCACGCTTGGCCCAGGCGTGGTCAGCCGCTTGGGGGACACCGAGAACCGGCTCGTGATGAGCGCCAGCGCGATCCCGCCAGGGTCGGTATCGTTGGGTGCGTGCATGGTCAGGGCTTGGGTCTGGGTTCACGGTGAGAGATCGGTGCCCAGCGTCCGGCATCCCGAACGGCTGATGACGATGATTGCATGCGCTGTGCGGCCATCATGATGGCTATGATCCAGCTTTCTCAAGTGAATGCTTGAAGTTTCTGCGGCGGGTCGATCGGCGATGGTTGCGGGGACCGCTCTCGGGTCAGCAGGCGCCCGTGAGCCCGTGCATCCGCTGGCCCTCTCCCGCGATGACCTGAGCGTCACCTGACATGACCCACCCGTTGGCCTCGCTGAAACCCTTCCTGCTGCCGGTGTTGCTGATTGCGCTGGTCGGGGCGCTGCTGTTGGCGCTCGACGACAGCGGCACCAAGTCCGCGTCGGGCATGCCACGGGTGGCGATCGTGCAGCATGCCTCGCAGGCGGCGCTGGACGAGGGGGTCCGCGGCGTCGTCAAGGGCCTGGCCAGCCGGGGCTTCATCGACGGCCGGACCGTGCAGCTCAAGTTCTACAACGCCCAGGGCGACCTGCCCACGGCCAATGACATCGCCCGGCAGGTCACCAACGGTTCCGCCGACCTCGTGATCACCTCCAGCACGCTGTCGATGCAGACGGTGGCCAATGCCAACCGTCAGTCCAAGGTTCGCCACGTCTTCGGGATCGTCACCAACGCCGCCTCGGCGGGCATCGGTGTCAGTGCGACAGACCCGCTCGACCACCCGGCGCATCTGACCGGCTACACCAGCCTCGTGCCCGTGATCGACGCCTTGAAGCTCGCGCGGGAGTTCAATCCCGGCTTGAAGCGCGTGGGCCTGGTGTGGCACAGCGCTGAAGTCAGCTCCCAGACCTACACGGCGGATGCCCGCAAGGCCTGCAAGGAACTCGGTATCGAACTCCTCGAGGCCACCGCCGAAAGCTCCATCGAGGTCGGTCAGGCAGCCCAGTCGCTCGCCTCGCGTGGCATCGATGCCTTCCTCCTGACCGGTGATGTCGTCGTGTTGATGGCCGCCGATTCGCTCGTCAAGGCGGCCCGGACGGAGCGGATCCCGGTGCTCTCCCTCATCCCGCCGAATTTCCGCAAGGGTGCGCTGTTCGACCTCGGCAGCGACTACGAGGGTGTGGGCCGTGACACCGGGCTGCTGGCTGCCAGCGTCCTGGCGGGCGCTTCGCCCGCTACCCTGCCGATCCTGAACAGGGTGCCATTGACCCTCAACCTCAATCTCAACGCGCTCGAAGGTTTGCGTGGCGGGTGGCAGGTGCCTGCTGCCGTGCTGGAACGAGCCCAACTCCTCATCGACAAGGACGGCGAGCACCGGCAGGGGCCCCGCTCTGCCCCGCGCTGACCGCGCGCACCAGGCCCGCCATGGACATCACCTCCCTACAACTCACCGACCAAGTCGTGCTGCGGGCCGTCGGCCGGCTCGACAGCCACTGGGCTGACCACCTCACCCGGCACCTCGACGAACTGGTGCGCGGCGGACAGCACCGCATCACGCTCGATCTCGCTGGCATCGACTACATCAGCTCGATGGGCATCCGGGTGCTCGTGAGCTTCCACAAGAAGCTCAAGGCGATCGATGGCCGCTTCGCGATCGAGCGGCCGTCCGAGGCCGTGGGCAAGGTGTTGCAGATGGCTGGCCTGCTGGCCTTGCTCGCACCCGCGTCGCCCGAAGACTCCCACGCCGCACCGCCTGCGGTCGCTACGCCGGTGCTGTCGCGGGCGCTCTCGAGCGCATCGAGTCACGGCGAGGTCTTCGATCTTGGTGGCAGCGGGATGGTCTGCCGCATCCAGGGCCAGCCGGAGATGCTCGACGGCTGCCGCTTCACGGCCGCCGATTGCCGCACCCTGTCGCTCCCCCTGTCCTCGGTCGGGCTGGGGCTCGGAGCGCTGGGCAACAGCTTCGATGCCTGTCGCGACTACTTCGGCGAATTCCTGGCGGTGGCCGGGGCCGTCGTCTCCCAGCCGGGCAATGGCTCCAACAACTGCGACTACCTCTCGGCCGAGGGTGATTACGTCCCCGAAATCCAGTCCCTGTACAGCCTGGTCTGCGAGGGGCAATTCAGCCACCTGGTCCGGTTCGAGCCGCGCGACGCCGCCCATCCATCAGGGCTCACCGAGTTGGCCGAGACCGCGCTGTCGCTCTCAGGCGCGCCAGCGGTCTGCTTCGTGATCGCTGCCGAATCGGCCGGGCTGATCGGTGCGAGCCTGCGCCGCTCGCCGGCGGCCGGACCCGACCGCGAGGCCCCCTTCGGATTTCCCGCCATGCGCGACTGGCTGTCGTTCTCGACCGAGAGACTGGACGCTGGCGCGATGGTGGTCGCTGCCGGGGTCGTTGCCGACGGCGCACGCTGCCCGGAGGCGCTGCGGCCCTTCCTTCGGCCGCTGGGTGTGGTGGGCGGCCCGATTGGCCATGTGCATGGCGTGCCGTTCCGCTACAAGCCGCTTGCCAAGGGCCTCATCGATCCGCAGCGCAGCCTCAAGCCCCTGTTCGACAGTGAGTCGGGCCAGGGTGTGCTGCACCTGCTGTGCGACGACCGCGAGCCCGGCCGGGTCGAGGAGAGTCGCTTTCTCAGGGGCGCCTGCTGGGTGGCCCCGCTCACGGTGGGCACTGATTCATGAGTCTGCTTCTTGGTTCCTTGACCGTCGGCGTGATCCTCGCGCTGATGGGGCTGGCCGTCTTCATCAGCTTTCGTATCTTCCATTTCCCCGATATGAGCTGCGAGGGCAGCTTCACGCTCGGGGCGGCTGTGGCCGCCATCCTCATCGTGCGGGGCAGCAGTCCGCTGGCCGCCACCTTGGCCGCCATCGTGGCTGGCGCTCTGGCCGGTACGCTCACCGGGGTCATCCACACCCGCTTCAAGGTTGAAGCGCTGCTGGCGGGCATCCTGGTCATGACCGCGCTGTACTCGGTCGATCTGCGGGTGATGGGCAGCAGCAACATCCCGCTGGCCTCGTCGCCCACCTTCGCCACCGGTGCCGCCGGGCTCGGTGCCTGGGCCTTCGCGGGCGCCGAGTCCGTGCAGGTGATGGGCTGGCGGATCCCCGTGCACGACCTGTCGATCCTGCTGGCCGCGGCCGCCATCGTCAGCCTGCTGTCCGGCCTGCTGTTCGCCTTCTTCAACACCCATATGGGCATGGCGATGCGCGCCACCGGCGACAACAGCCAGATGGTCCGGGCACTCGGCGTGAGCGACGGCCGCATGCAGATCATTGGGCTGGCGATCTCCGGTGCCATCGCCGCGTTGTCTGGGGCGCTGCTGGCGCAGTACCAGGGCTTTGCTGACGTGCAGATGGGCATCGGCATGTTGGTGGCCGGCCTGGCCAGCGTGATCCTCGGCGAGGCCCTGGTCGGCAGCCGCCGGCTCAGCCACCTCCTGGTGGGCGCGATGCTGGGCGCCATCCTGTTCCGCCTGCTGGTGGCGGTGGCGCTGCGCCTGGGTCTCGACCCCAACGACCTCAAGCTGATCACGGCTGCATTCGTGCTGATCGCGCTCGTCTCGCCCGCGCTGATCGGCAAGCTGCGCAAGCGCTTCTCGACGGGGGCCGCCCATGCTTGAGCTGCGCGACATCCGCAAGACCTTCCATGCCGGGACCGCGAACGAGGTCCGTTCCCTGCAGGGCGTGAGCCTGACGATGGAGGAGGGCTCTTTCCTCATCGTCTTGGGCACCAATGGGTCGGGCAAGTCGACCCTGCTCAACGCCGTGGCGGGCAGCTTCGCGGTCGACCAGGGGGCCCTCCTGATCGACGGCCACGACGTCACGCGCTGGGAGGAGCACCAGCGCGCCCGCTTCATCGGGCGGGTGTTCCAGAACCCGTTCAGCGGCACCGCGCCCAACCTGTCGATCGCCGAGAACCTCGCGCTGGCGGCGCGGCGTGGCCAGTCGCGCGGCCTGGGATGGGCGCTCGGCGGTGAAAACCGCTCGGCCCTGCGCGAGATCGTCGGCAGCCTTGGCATGGGCTTGGAAGGCCGCCTGGACAACCTGATCGGCAGTCTCTCCGGCG
>CAISYQ010000199.1 GCA_903889735.1 uncultured Methylibium sp. | reverse complement strand
GTGCTATGCGCTGGTGCCCTGCGCGGGGGTCGGCGAGCGGGCCGGCCCGGGCGGCCCCAAGCAGTACCGCCCAGTCGCGGGCCGCAGCGTCGTGGCGCACACGCTGGCGGCGCTGGCGCAGGTGCCGCGTCTGGTGGCCACACTGGTGGTGCTGTCGCCCGAGGATCGGGCGTTCGAGACCCATGTGACCGCGGCCGATATGCCGTTCGGACGATCAGGCCCAGGCGAGCTGAGGATCGCCCGCGTGGGCGGCGCCACCCGCGCCGCCACCGTCGCCCAGGGCCTGGCCGTGCTGGCCGGGCAGGGCGCGCAGCCGAGTGACTGGGTGCTGGTGCACGACGCCGCACGCTGCCTGGTGCAGCCGGCCGACATCGACCGCCTGATCGATGCCTGCCTCGGTGACCCGGTGGGCGGCCTGCTGGCGCTGCCGCTGGCCGACACGCTCAAGCGCGAGGCCGGCGTGGACGGTGCTGTGACCCGCGTTGACGCTGTGATTCCTTGCCACGCCAGCCCCGGCCCGCGCGCCGCGCTCACCCTGGACCGGCGCGGCCTGTGGCAAGCGCAGACGCCGCAGATGTTCCGGCTCGGTCTCCTGCGCGAGGCCTTGGCCGCAGCGGGCAATGCCGTGACCGACGAGGCCAGCGCCATCGAGTCCCTGGGCCTGGCCCCGCTTCTGGTGACCGGTTCGCTCGAGAATTTCAAGCTCACCTGGCCGGCCGATTTCGCGCTGGCCGAACGATTGTTGAGGACCCGGCCATGAACGCTGCCCCCCCTGATTTCCGCATCGGCGAAGGCTGGGACACCCATGCCCTGGTCACTGGCCGCCCGCTGATCCTGGGCGGCGTGGAGATCGCTCACAGCCACGGCCTGCTGGGCCACTCGGACGCCGACGCGCTGCTGCACGCCATCACCGACGCCCTGCTCGGCGCCGCAGGCCTGGGCGACATCGGCCGCCACTTCCCCGACACCGATGCCGCCTTCGCCGGCGCCGATTCGCGCGTGTTGCTGGCCGAGGTCATGCGCCGTGTGCTCGAGGCCGGCTGGCGCGTGGGCAACATCGACGCCACCATCGTCGCCCAGGCGCCGAAGATGGCGCCGCACATCCCGAAGATGGTGGAGTGCATCGCCGGCTGCCTGGCCGTGGCGCCGGCGCAGGTCAACGTCAAGGCCAAGACCGCCGAGAAGATGGGCCCGGTGGGCCGTGGCGAATCGATCGAGGCGCGGGCGGTGTGCCTGCTGGTGCGAGGCTGACCGCGGGGATCCTGTTTTTGCCGGGGTGACCGGCGTCCCCTTGACCATCGTCAGTCGAGCCCGTGGTGGGCGGTGAAACACTCGGTTGCATTGAGATACAACCCGAGCAGGTCGCCGCCTTGGCATCCTTGTCCCCCACGGAAAACTTGGTCCTTCCTGGCCTGCTGCCCGCGCGGGAGCTGCGGCGTTTTGCGGCGGGGCTGAGGCTCGTCACGGTCCTGCTGTGTGCGTCGCTGCTGGCGACCGAGCAGGCCCGGCGTGAACACACCGAAGCCTGGGTGGTCTGGCTGGTCTATGCGCTGTGGGCGGGCGGCCTCTTCTGGTTCGAGACCACTGGGCGCACCCGCCAGGGCTCGGTCTGGCCCTTCTGGGTCGATGTGGCCTGGTCCTGTCTTGCGGTGAAG
>CAISYQ010000198.1 GCA_903889735.1 uncultured Methylibium sp. | reverse complement strand
CGCAGCGCTGGCGCTGTCCCGCCTCGAGGGGCGGCTGGCGCTGCGGCGGGAGGCGGCGGCCCGCGGCGCGGAGACGCGGTGGTCGGCCGAGCTCCGGCAGCTGACCTTCGCCACCGCCGATGGCCTCGACTGGCCGGCCACCGACGCCCGACTGGCCTGGCGCCTGGCGGATGGCGGCGCCCTTGCTGGAGGCGAGCTGAGCGCAGCCCGCCTGGACCTGTCCCTGCTCGCCCCGGCTCTCGCCCGGCTGCCTCCGGGCGGGGCCGGTGCCGGGCTCGAGGCCCGCCTGGCCGAGCTCGGTGCCCGTGGCGAGGCCCTGGGGCTGGAGGCCAGCTGGACGGGCCCGCTCGAGGCCCCGACGCGCTACCAGGTGAAAGTACGGTTGCAGGGCCTGGGGCTCGCCGCGGGCGCCCTGGCGCCGGCCCGCGCCGGCATGCTCCCCGATCCCGCGCGGCCGGGCCTGCAGGGCGCGGAGCTTGAACTCAGCGCCACCGAGGCCGGCGGCGAGGCCCGGCTGAAGCTGCGCGAGGGCGCGGTCGATTTCCCGGGGGTGTTCGCCCAGTCGCGCATCGCGCTGGATGAGCTCGACACCACCCTGAACTGGCGCCTCGGGCCCGACGAACAGGGCGGCGCGTCCCGCCTCGACCTGCGCCTCAGCGACCTGCGCTTTGCCAATGCCGATGCGCAGGGCCGCTTCGATCTGCGCTGGTCACGCGCCGCGGCCGCACCGCCGGGGGCGCTCGGGGTGGTCGACCTCAGCGGCTCGTTCAGCCGCGGCGACGCGGCGCAGGTGCCACGCTACCTGCCGCTGGTGGTCGGCCCCGGCGTGCGCAGCTACCTCGAGCGGGCGCTGCTCGCCGGCCGCGCCACCGGGGCGAGCTTTCGGCTCAGCGGTGACCTGGATGATTTCCCGTTCGCCAACACGGCCCTGCCCGCGACCCCCGCCTCGCCCCGGCCCCGGGTGGCGGGCGAATTCCGCGCGGCGGTTCAGTTCGAGGGCGTGCGCCTGGATTTCCTGCCGGGCGACCCCGGCACGACGCCGCGCTATCCCTGGCCCGTCATCAACGACGTGCAGGGCGAGGTGGTGTTCGAGCGCGAGTCGCTCCGGTTGCGCAAGCTCAGCGGGCGGCTGGGTGGCCTGGGCAGCGGCGGGCTCGAGCTGCGGGGGGTGGAGGGCGGCATCCGCGATCTCGCCGCCAGCGACCCGGTCCTCACCCTCGACGGCGGCGCCCGCGGCCCGCTGGGCGACGGGCTGCGCTTCGTTCAGACCACCCCGGTCGGCGGCTGGCTGGGCGATGTGCTCGCCCAGGCCGCGGCGACCGGCGGGGCGCAACCGCCGATCGACCTGAAACTGGGTCTCGTGATCCCGCTGAACGACGGCAACCGCACCCAGGTCCGTGGCACCGTGCAGCTGGCCGGCAACGACCTGCGGCTGCGCCCGGACCTGCCGCTGCTTGCGGCGGCCCGGGCGCGCATCGGTTTCACCGAGAACAGCTTCACGCTCGGCCAGGGCAGCGCCCGGGTCCTGGGCGGCGAGGCCCAGTTCGAGGGCGCCCTGCCGCCCGACGGCAACCTGCGCCTCAGCGTCCAGGGCAGCGCCAGCGCCGAGGGGCTGCGGCGCACCGTCGAGCTCGGCCCCGCCGCGCGCGCGGCCGGTCTGCTCGGCGGCCAGACCACCTACCGGCTGGCGCTGCAGCTCGCGCGCGGCCAGCCCCAGCCCGAGTGGCAGTTCAGCAGCAGCCTGGCCGGCCTGGCCGTCGACCTGCCGGCGCCGCTGGGCAAGCCGGCCGAGCCGGCCATGGCGCTGCGCGTGCAGTCCATCGCCCAGCCGGCGGCCGGCCGCGGCGCGCTGCCCCGCGACCTGCTGCGCATCGAACTCGGCGCCGAGGGGGCCCGCCTGCTGCAGGCCGACTACCTGCGCGAGCAGGCAGCCGGCGGCGTGCGGGTGCTGCAGGGCGCCATCGCGGTCGGCACCGGCGCGACCCCCCTCAAGGCCTTGACCTTCGCGCCGGCACCGGCCGAGGGGGTGAGCGCGCGCCTCGAGGTGGCGCAGCTCGACCTCTCGGCCTGGCAACAGGTGCTGGAGCGCCTGGGCGGCGAGGGGGCCGGCGCAACCGCCCCGCCCGCGGTCGATTCGGCCTACCTGCCCGCCACGCTGAAGCTGCGCGCCGATGAACTGCGGGCCGCGGGACACCGCCTGACGCGGGTGAACGCCGACCTGGCGCGCCCCGCCGATGGGGGGCCGTGGAAGCTGGAGATCGATGCCGCCGAGCTGGCCGGCCGCGCCGAATACCGCCCGCCCGGCGCGCGCACGGGCGAGCCCGGCGGCAGCGTGGTGGCCCGGCTGACGCGCGTGTCGCTGCCCCGGGGCGAGGACGAGGCGGTCAGCGCGGCCCTCGACCGCGCGCCCGCCGCCAGCGTGCCGGCGCTCGACATCGTGGTCGAGGACTTCGAGCTGCGCGGCAAGCGGCTGGGCCGGCTGGAGATCGTGGCCGAGAACCGGCCGCCTGGCCAGGGTCCCTCCGCCGCGCCGGCCGATGCCACCGCCGGCGAGTGGCAGCTCAAGCGCTTTCGGCTCACCACCCCCGAGGCCCAGCTCGCCGCCACCGGCCGCTGGGCTGCCCCGGCCCGCGCGGGCGGGCCGCGGCGCACCCAGCTCGACTTCCAGCTGGACATCAGCGACGGCGGCGCCCTGCTCACCCGCCTCGGCGAGGCCGAGCTGGTGCGCGGCGCCAAGGGCCGCATCGCCGGCCAGGTCGACTGGCTGGGCTCGCCGCTGGCCATCGACTACCCCAGCCTGGGCGGGCAGCTGACGGTGGACTTCGACCGCGGCCAGTTCCTGCAGGCCGACCCGGGCATGGCCAAGCTGCTGGGCGTGCTCAGCCTGCAGTCGCTGCCGCGCCGCCTGCTGCTCGATTTCCGCGACGTGTTCGCCCAGGGCTTCGCCTTCGACACCCTGGCCGGCGACGTGAAGCTCGCCGGCGGCGTGGCCCAGACGCAGAACCTGCGCCTGCGCGGCGTGCCGGCGGTGGTGTTGATGGAGGGCAGCGCCGACGTGGCGCGGGAAACCCAGGACCTGCGGGTGTGGATCGTGCCCGAGGTCAACGCCGGCGCGGCCTCGCTCGCCTACCTGGCCATCAACCCCGCGGTGGGCATCGGCTCCTTCCTGGCGCAGCTCTTCCTGCGCCGCCCGCTGGCCGAGGCCGGCACGCGCGAATTCCACGTCACCGGCCCCTGGGCGGCACCGCAGGTCGAGCAGATGGAGCGCGCCGAGCGCCGCTCTCCCGATGCCGACCCGGCGCCGCGTCCCCCGCCCCGTCCCCCGATCACCGAGGAAAAACGCCCATGAAGATCGCCGCCGTGCAGATGCTTTCCACGCCCGGGCTGGGCCACAACCTCGAGCGCGCTGCAGCGCTGATCGCCGAGGCCGCGCGGGCGGGTGCCGAGCTGGTGGCGCTGCCCGAGTACTTCTGCCTGATGGGCCACCACGACACCGACAAGCTCGCCCACGCCGAGGCCTTGGGCGACGGGCCGATCCAGCGCATGCTGGCCGAGGCCGCCCGCCGCCACGGCGTGTGGCTGGTCGGCGGCACGCTGCCGCTGGCGATAGCGGGCTGCAGCGACCAGGCCTTCAACACCACGCTGGTGTTCGGGCCCGACGGCGCCAGGGTCGCCCGCTACGACAAGATCCACCTGTTCCGCTTCGACGATGGGCAGCGCCGCTACGACGAGGCCGCCACGCTGCGCCCCGGCAGCACGCCCGCTGCCTTCACCCTCACCGACCGCCGCGGCGCGCGCTGGCGCGTCGGCTTGAGCATCTGCTACGACCTGCGCTTCCCTGAGCTCTACCGCGCGCTCGGCCAGGGCGGCGAGGGCCCCTGCGACCTGATCCTGGCCCCCGCTGCCTTCACCCACACCACCGGCGAGGCCCATTGGGAACTGCTGCTGCGCACGCGGGCGCTGGAGAACCAGTGCTACCTGCTGGCCCCTGCGCAGGGGGGGCTGCACGAGAACGGCCGCCGCACCTGGGGCCACTCGATGGCGGTGGATCCCTGGGGCGAGCGGCTCTCCCAGCGCGCCGAGGACGGCGAGGGCGTGGTGCTGGCCGATCTGGACGCCGCCCGGCTCAGTGCGGTCCGCACGCAGCTGCCGGCGCTGACGCACCGCCGGCTCTAGCCGCCGGGCCCGCCGCTCAGGGCAGCGCTCAAGGGCGGCTCACCAGGCTTGGTAGTCTTCTTTCGCGGTCTTGCGGTCGGCGTCTTTCACCTGCACCGACTCGGCGCGCAGGAAGGCGATGACGGTCCGGATCTCGGCGTCGCTGAGGGACCCGCCGAAGCCACCCATTTGCGTGTTGGGGCGGCCGTTCTTGATGGTGTTGAACATGAAGTCATCGCTGTTGGCGCCGCCGGGGCCCCAGGCCCCCCGGACCAGCTGCGGTGCCTTGCCGCCTTTGCCGCGGCTGTTGTGGCAGAGCTGGCAGTTGCGGCCGAACAGCTCCTCGCCCGGATGGGCGGCCCCAGCGGGGGCCGCGGCGCCGGCGCCCCCCGGCCCGAAGCCGAGGGTGATGGCAGGCAATGTGGCGAGCAGCGCGGCCGCCAGGTGGCGGGCCCAGTACGGCTTTCGGGTCATGGAACGGGATCCTCGGGCTTGACTCAGGGTCGGGCGAGGCTGGGCAGCCCGGCGCGCTGCGCGATCGCCTCGAAGCCGCCTTCGGTGCGCAAGCGGTCGATCGCTGCCGACAGGTCCTTCAGCAGGGCGGCGTCGGCGGTCCGCACGGCAATGGTCAGGCCGGTGTGGAGGTCGTCGTCGTCCAGCGCCTTGGCGGCGGGCACCAGGCTGCGGCCGGAATCCGCCGTCAGGGCGGGCGACCACACCAGGGCCAGGTCGATCTCGCCGGCTTTCAGAGCGGCCATCAGCGCCTCGCTGGCCGGATAGGGCGAGCGTGGGAGCTTCATGCGGTGCAGGTAGAGGTCGGCGGGCGTCGAGGTGACCGCACCGACCTTGCGCGCGCTGCGCAGCGATGCGGCGGTGGGCGGTGCCTTGCCGGGGGCGGCCACGAGCACATAGCCGAGCTGCAGGTAGGCGCTGGAGGCGATCAGCTTGCGCTCGGTCAGGTCGGCGGTCATCTCGGGTCCCTGGGGAATGCCGAAGTAGGCGTCACAGAGACCGGCAACCAGGGTCTGGCGCAGGGCCTTGCCCAGGCCCCCGCGGTTGGGCACCCGCACCCAGTGGATCTTCAGCGGCCGGCCGAGCTGCCCGGCCAGGGCCTGCGCCACCTCGACATCGATGCCGTTGTCGGGTGAGGCTTCCAAGGAAAACGGCGCGTCGTCGGCGTCCAGGCAGACCTTCAGGGCGCCCGGTCTGCCGGGTTCGGCGGCCACGGTCGGGGCGGTGGTCGCCAGCAGCGCCAGGCCCAGAAGAAGGGGGGTGAAGCGGGATAAGCGGAGGAAAGAGGGGGAGGAATTCATGGCTTGGTCACCTTGGCGGGGCACGGCCGGGCGCCGTGCCCCGCATCCGTTCATCAGTCGGACAGGCCGAACACCATCAGGCCGCCGCCGCGGTTGTTGCGCTTGAGCAGCTCATCGTAGACCAAGGGGAAGAGGCTGCCGCCGCCCGGGCCGTAGACGATGGCCACGTACTGCTTGCCTTCGACCGTGAAGGTCGTCGGGTTGCCGTGGATGCCGGAGCCCACGTTGAAGCGCCACATTTCCTCGCCGGTGTCGTCCTTCAGCGCGCTGAACCAGCCTTCGGCATCGCCGGTGAAGACAAGCTTGCCGGCGGTCGAGAGCAGGCCGCTGGTGGCGGGCGTGCTCTGCGGACGGGTCCACACCTGCTCGCCGGTGGTCGCGTTGAAGGCCTTCACGCCGCCCGTGTAGGGGTTGGCCTTGAGCACGCGCGAGGACAGGAACCACTCGCCCTTCTTCCATTCGGTCTTCTTCGCCTGCACGTCCATGGAGCTGTCGATGAAGGGGATGTAGACCAGCTTGGTCCGCGGGCTGTAGGTGCCGGGGTGCCATTCCTTGCCGCCGTCCAGGATGGGAGCGATGTCGGTCACGACCTTGTCGTAGCGGGGCACCTTGTCCGGGTTCACGTTGGGTCGGCAGTTCTCGCCGAAGCTGGTGACCCAGTTCACGCGGGCGATCGGCACCACCCAGTTGCACTTGCTGTTGCTGCGGTCGATGGAGTAGAGGTGGCCGTTGCGGTCGCCGTGCAGCCAGACCTTGCGGCCCTTCTCGTCGTTGATCAGGATCACCTCGTTGTTGCCGTCGTAGTCCCAGGCGTCGTTGGGCGTGTACTGGAAGTGGTGCTTGATCTTGCCGGTGGCCGGATCGAGCGCCAGCGTCGAGTTGCTGTAGAGGTTGTCGCCCTTGCGGACGCTGGGGTCGAAGTCGGGGGTCGGGTTGCCCACGCCCCAGAGGATGGTGTCGGTCGAGGCGTCGTAGGTGCCGGTCAGCCAGGCCGAGGCGCCGCCGGTCTTCCAGGAGTCGTTGGCCCAGGTCTTGGCCTGCGGATCGGAGGCGCTGGTCGGGCGGGTCTTGGTTTCCCAGATCACGTTGCCGGTGGTGGGGTCCAGTGCGGTGATGCGCCCGACGTTGCCGCCGACGTCGCCGCCCGCGTTGCCGACGATCACCATGCCCTTGGCCACCAGCGGCATCGAGGTGTAGATCTCGCCGGTCTTGTAGTCGCCCATCTTCTTTTCCCAGACCACCGCACCGGTCGTGGCGTTCAGCGCCACGACATGGGTGTCCAGGGTCGCCATGAAGACCATGTCCTTGTACACGGCCACGCCGCGGTTGACCGCGTCACAGCAGAGGTAGGGGCCGAGGTCGCCGGGCAGCGAGCGCTCGTATTTCCAGAGGATCTTGCCGCTGCTGCCATCGACCGAGAACACCTTGTTCTGGCTGGAGGTCACGAAGATGCGGCCATTGATCACCGTGGTCTGGCTGTCCTGCGCCTCGTTGACGCCGAAGGAGAGGTTCCACTTCGGCACCAGCTTCTTCACGTTGTCGGTGGTGATCTGGGTCAGGGCGCTGAAGCGCGTGCCCTGGTAATCCTTGCCGTAGTGCAGCCAGTTGTTGGCGTCCTTGTCGGCGTGCAGGAGCATGTCGTCGCTGACGTAGTTCGGGCGCCACTTGAAGGTGGCCTCGAGCACGTTGACGCCCAGCGGCGGCTCGGCATCCTGGGCTTGTGTGGCCGAGGTGAGGGCCAGACCGGCGGCCAGGCAGGCGGTGAGCCGGCGCAGGGCCGGGGCACGGAATCTTTGGACGCTTTTCATAGGAGATCTCCTGGGGTGGCGTCCGGCAAGGCGGGCGCTCATGGCGAAAGAATGAAAAAACCCGCGTCGACCAACAGGGGGACTGCTGATCGACGCGGGTTGCATGTCGCCTTTTGAGGCGTGACGGTCAGGGGGTCACGTTCAGAAGTTGTGGTTGATACCGACGTTCACGAAGGTCGTCTTGGCGCCCGCCTCGAAGCTGCCGTCGGCCACGATGCTGGTCTTCAGGGCGGCGGCGCCGGTGGCGCCCACGTCCGCATCGACATAGGCCAGCGCCGTGTAGATGGTGGTGCGCTTGGAGATGGCGTAGTCGTTGCTGAGGACCAGGTTCTTCGTGTGGTTGGTCTTGTTCAGCTTGTCCTTGTTGTCGTAGTAGGCGACGGTGGCGGTGTTCATCGGGTGCCACTTGTAGTCCATGCCGACGCCGATGCCGTCAACCTCGGAGACCTTGGTGCCGTCTGAGCCGGAGTTCTTGGCCTTCAGCCAGTTGGTCTTGAAGGTGAACTCGCCGAAGGGCACGGCCGCACCGATGCCGGTGTGCTCGACGTTCTTGTTGCCGGTGTTCTGGTCCTTCATGTACTCATGGGAGAAGGACAACGACATCGGGCCGCTGTAGGCCAGGCCGATGGCCAGGATGCTGCCGTGCGAGCTGTTGCCGGCCTGCTCGCCCAGCGAGTACAGGATGCCGCCGGTGACGGGGCCGAAGGTGTTGCGGTACTGGATCGAGTTCTTCATGAAGATCCCGACGTCGTTCTGACGGTTCACCGCCGGGGCTCCAGGGGTGCCGGCAATCACCTCGAGCTGGTTGTAGGCCCAGGCATAGAGGTTGGAGAACTGCTCCTTGAAGTAGCGCGGCTCGGTGGCCAGGTGGGCCAGCAGGGCCGGACCGTACTGGCGACCCAGGATCACCGTGCCCCAGTCGCCCGAGAGGCCCACGTTGGCTTGCCGACGGAAGAGGATGGTGCCGGAGCCCGCCGTGTCACCCGTGCCATGGATGGCGCCGGTGTCGGTGTCGAAGTGGGACTCGAGGTTGAAGAAGGCCTTGAGGCCGCCGCCGAGGTCCTCGGTGCCCTTGAGGCCCCAGACGCTCTGGCGCAGGCCGCTGGTCTCCAGGCGCGTCAGGCTGCCACCGCCGCCGGCTGACTTGGATTGCGTCAGGATGCCGGCGTCGATGATGCCGAAGACCTGGACCGAGCTCTGGGCCGAGGCGGTGCCCGCGCCCAGGCACAGGAGGGCCGCGGCGGCGATCGCGCGCGGCGCGGCCGAAATGACGGTGTACTTGTTGGACATGCTGTCTCCTCTTATGTGACGATGATGATGTGTGGCCCGACGCTGGCTGAACAGGTTCCGCCGGCGTCGCAGGCCGCGTACTGCAGGCGCGGGCCCACTCACCTTTCTGCAGCATCCATGCCAAGCGCTTTCGCCCCTCGCGACCCGGCAGACGGCGGGTGCGCCGGCGGCGGCGCGGCGTATCAATGCGACAGATGTGTCGTCGCAGATGTCGTGCCCTGCGACGCCGCAGCACGCCCTGGTGATCCAGCGGGTGGCGTGGCGTGGGCGCTGCGGCGCACCGGGCGTGCGCCTGAGAGTTTCGGGAATACCCTGAGCTTCGGCGGGGGTCGCGTGGCCTCGGGCCGGAGCGCCGGTGCCACGCTGGCGAGGCGCTTTGGCGAGGCAGGCCGGTGCCTCGACCCCGCGCTTGGGCCCGACCGCCTGGGGGCTTTCGGGTTTGTGACACATGTCGCTTTAGCGACAGTCGATCCGCGACATCTGCCGCTTTGGCCGGCGATAGATCGGCCAATCCCCAGGCGGATCGGGTGCGGAGTAAGGGTCGGCCCCGATGGCATGGAACCTGCGCTGGATTGGCTTGCGGATGAAGTGCTAGAGCAGCATGCGCGACCGCAACAAAACTACTTTAGGAGACCGCATTGAAGAACCTTTCGAGCAGCAAGATGACCTGGGCGGCACTCGCCGCAACCTTGGCGATCGGCATGCTGGGCGCTGGCCAGGCCAACGCTGCCGGCAGCGGCCCGGGCTATGACGACCCGAACAACTGGCCCCAGTACCACCGCAGCTACAACGCGTGGCGCTTCAGCCCGCTGGACCAGATCAACAAGACCAACGTCAAGAAGCTGAAGGTGGCCTGGATCCACCAGCCCGGCACCGTGACGCACGGTCTGCAGGCCACGCCGATCGTGATCGACGGCATCATGTACACGATCGCCTCAGACAACAATGTCTTCGCGCTGGACGCCGCCACCGGCAAGATCCTGTGGCGCTACACCGCCAAGCTGGACCCGATCGTCAAGGAGGTCTTCTACGGTTCGGCCAGCCGCGGCGTGACCGTGGGCCGCGGCAAGGTCTTCGTGGGCACGCTGGACGGCCGCTTCGTTGCGCTGGACCAGAAGACCGGCAAGGAGCTGTGGTCGACCCAGCTCACCGACATGAGGAAGGACTACGGCGCGCTGTTCTCCTCACCCCCGCAGTTGGCCGGCGACACGCTGTTCGGCGGCACGACCGGCGGCGACCAGCCCATCATCGGCAAGATCTTCGCGGTCAACGCCGACACCGGCGCCCGCACCTGGACCTTTGAGGTGCCGCGGGACGACCCCAAGAGCTGGCCGGGTGAAAGCCGCAAGGTCGGCGGCGGCTCGGCCTGGCTGCCGGGCACCTACGACCCGACCACCGACACCATCTACATCGGCACCAGCAATGCGGCGCCCGACTTCAACAACGACTCACGCCGCGGCGACAACCTCTACACCGCCACCCTGCTGGCGATCGAGCCCAAGTCCGGCAAGCTCAAGTGGCACCGCCAGGAAGTGCCGATGGACTCCTGGGACTTCGACGCCTCCTATGAGGCGCTGCTGGTGCCCGATGGCAAGGGCAAGTCCACTCTCGTTCACCTGAACAAGAACGGCTTTGTCTACGTGATGGACAAGGACAACGGGGCCATGCGCAATGCCTGGCAGATGACCGAGAACATGAACTGGGCCAAGGGCGTGGATCCCAAGACCGGTTTGCCCATCGACCCGGTCTACCCGGAAACCGACAAGCAGAAGGTGCACTGCCCCAACCTGCTCGGCGGACGCAGCTGGAACCACGGCGCTTACAACCCGGGCACCAAGCTCTGGTACTCGCACGGCATGGAAGTCTGCAACACCGTGACCAGCGCCAAGCAGGGCCCGGTCCCGGGCATCGCCGGCCTCTCGCTCGGCCTGTCCGAGATCACCCTGATGGACCCGCCCGGCGGCAAGAAGGCCGACGGCTGGCTCGGCGCCTTCGACCCGCTGACCGGCAAGCAGGCCTGGAAGGTGCGGTTCGAGCTGCCGCCGCTCAGCTCGGTGCTGGCCACGGCCGGTGGCCTGGTGTTCACCGGCGACATGGTCGGCAACCTCTATGCCTTCGACGCCGACAACGGCAAGGAGCTGTGGAAGTTCAGCGCGGGCTCCGGTGCGCGTGGCGGCCCCGTCAGCTACTCGGTCAATGGCAAGCAGTACATCGCCATCCCGACCGGCCTGGGCTCGCACGCCCCGGGCTTCCTGACCGGCGCCTTCCCCAAGATCCGTGACCTGCCGGGCGGCTCGGCCCTGATGGTCTTCGCGATCGACTGATTTTTCGGTGTGGACGGCAGCAATGCCGTATTTGGAAGGATGGTCTTCGGACCATCCTTTTTTTTCGCGCTCGGCTTGGGCGCGTAGGTGGAGAATCCAGTTCGATGAAATCGCTGATCACTTTCCTTGCCGCGCTGCCGCTGTGGGCGCTGGCGGCACCGCCACCGGCGCTGTCCGTCGCGCCGCCGGCCGAGCCGGCTGCCGCTGCGGGCGCCCCCTTCGACCTGTCGGACGCCGCGCGTGCTGCGATCGGCAAGAAGCGCTTCGGTTCCACCTGCGCGGCCTATTGCCATGGCGCCGAGGGGGATGGTGGCAAGACCGCGAGCTTTCGGGCCCGGCCGAATTTCTCTCCCGCCGACACCTACAAGGTGATCAGCGAAGGCCGTCGCGGCACGGACATCATGCCGCCCTGGGGCGGCGCCTTCAGTCCCGAGGAGATCTGGGAACTGGTGGCCTACCTGCAGCAGCTGGCGGCCCTGCCACCCAAGCAGTGAGGGCCGGCGCGGGGTGACTCAGCAGAGCACCTCGCTGGCCCGCATGGCCTCGGCCATCAGATAGAGCAGGGTGCCGGTGTTCAGCGGCTGGCCGATGTCATCGGTCGGTCGCGGGCCATTGGCCGGCACCAGGTTGGCGATGGCCTCCAGGCGGTACTCGCGGTCGCTGCCCAACTGGGCCTCGAACTCGTTGGCCCGCCGCGTCAGCAGGGCCAGATCGGTCTCGACCAGCAGGCAGGCATGGGCCAGCACCACATGCTCGGTGGCGCTGATGCGCCGCCAGTACTGTGCCGTGCCGGCGACCTTGCGGCCGCCGACGGCGAGGTTGTAGCGACCATCGCAGAAGGAGCCCTCGACCGCCTCCAGCGTGGCGGGCAGGTCGAAGGGGGCGATCACCTGTTGCAGCAAGCGGCACAGCGCGAGGTAGACCGTCTCCATGGCCGGGCCCATGCCGCTGGTGGTGCGCCAAGCGAAGCTGACGTTGACCATGCCCTCGGCCTGGGGCACCAGACCGCCGCCGGAGCGGCGCACCGACACCGGCCAACCCTGGTCGGCAAAACGGTCGCGCAGCATCTCGAAGCGCTCGAAGCGCCGGTAGGAAGCCGGCACGACGATCGAGGGCAGGGGCTCCCAGACCGCCGAGACCGGCCCGCCCTCGGCGGCCTGCTCCAGCAGGCCCCGTTCGATCTCCAGGCCATCGTCCGGCGTGGCGCGGTCCAGCTGCAGCGCCAGCCGCGGCTGCTCCGATGGCATGACCATCGGAGCGAAGCGCGGTCGATCAGGCACCTACATGCGTCCGCAGGAGGCGGTTCACGTCGGCGGCCTTCTCCATCTGCACCATGTGGCCGGCGTCCTCGAACACCTCGACCGTGGCGCCTGCAGGGGCGTTGCCGGCGTGGGCGACCGGCACGATGCGGTCGCTGCGGCCCCAGACCACCAGCACCGGCACGCCGGTCGACCCGAGCGCCAGACCGGGCTGCTCGGCCTGCTGCCCGCCGTCGAAGATGCCCTGGTTCAAGGCCAGCAGCAGCGCCTCGACGCCGTCCAGCCGCTTGTACTTGAGCACATCGTCGATCATCTGACGACCGACCAGCGAGGGGTCGTTGAAGAGCTGCTCGAGCACGGGCTTGAGCTCACGCCGCGAGCCTGCCTTGGCGAAGCCCTCGGTGTAGCCGGTGTTGATCTCCGGGCCGAGGCCGGCGCTGGCGATCAGGCTGACCGAGGCCACCCGCTGCGGATGGGCCACGGCCATCTGCGCGGCGATGGCGCCGCCCATGGAATGCCCGACCAGGTGGGCCCGCTCGACGCCGACTGCGGCCATGAAGTGCGCGACGAAATCCGCCAGCGCCTGGATGCTCGCCCCCGGCAGGGCCACGGTCGATTGACCATGACCCGGCAGGTCCAGCGCCAGCACGGGCGCGCTCTCGCCGACGGCATCGATGTTGAACAGCCAGTTGTCGAGGTCGCCCCCGAAGCCGTGGATGAACAGCACCGGCATGCCCTCGGCCGCACCGCGTCGGGCGTAGCGCACGCGCAGGCCGTCGACTTCCGCCCAGAGAGTGGCGGGGCCGGCGTCGGCGTCATCGCCCTCGTCGGCCACTGGCATCACGTAGCTGGCGATGTAGGCATCGATGTCGGCGTCGCTGACATCGCTGTCCGCCATCACGCCCAGCAGGGCCTTGACCGGCAGGAGTTCGCCCTCGCCGGCGACCTTGCGGCGCAGCAAGCCGGGGTCCGGTGCCTCCACCGCATTGGCAATCTTGTCGGTCTCGACATCGAGGATCGGCATGCCGACGGAGATGTCGGTGCCTTCATCGACGAGCCAGGCCACGACCGTGCCTTCCTTCATCGACAGGCCCCACTTGGGCATGACGATGGGGGTGATGCCAGCCATCAGCGCTTTCCTCCGTTGAGGGTGCGGCGCACGGCGTCGGCGATCTGCGCGGCGCTCGGGATGTAGAGGTCCTCGAGCGTCGGCGAGAAGGGCACCGGCACATGGGGCGGGGCGACCATCTCGATCTGCGCCTTCAGTGCGCTGAAGGCCCGCATCGCGACCTGGGCGGAGATGTCGGTGGCGATGTTGCAGCGCGGGCTGGCTTCATCGACGCAGACCAGGCGGCCGGTCTTGGTGACGCTCTCGAGCACCGTGTCCATGTCCAGCGGCGAAAGCGAGCGCAGGTCGACGATCTCGACCTCGATCCCTTCCTTGGCCAGCGTGGCGGCGGCGTCCATCGAGCGGTGCACCATCAGCCCGTAGGTGACGATCGAGCAGTGCTTGCCTTCGCGCACGATGTTGGCTTCGCCGAAGGGGATGGTGTAGGAACCCTCGGGCACCTCGCCCTCGATCGCGTACAGGGCCTTGTGCTCGCAGAAGATCACCGGGTCGTTGTCGCGGATCGCCTGGATCAGCAGGCCCTTGGTGTCATAGGGACTGCTGGGGCACACCACCTTCAGGCCCGGGATGTGGGTGAAGAGGGGGGTGAGCATCTGGCTGTGCTGGGCGGCGGCGCGAAAGCCCGCCCCCACCATCGCCCGGATCACGACCGGCGTCTCGGCCTTGCCGCCGAACATGTACTTGAACTTGGCCGCCTGGTTGAAGATCTGGTCGAAGCACACGCCCATGAAGTCGATGAACATCAGTTCAGCGATGGGGCGCATGCCGCAGGCGGCGGCGCCGATGGCCGCGCCCACATAGGCGCTCTCTGAGAGGGGGGTGTCGAGCAGCCGGTCGCCATGCTTGGCGTACAGGCCCTTGGTGACGCCGAGCACGCCGCCCCAGGCGTCCTTCTCGCCCTCTGCGCCGGCACCGCCGACGATGTCCTCGCCCAGCATGATGACCATGGGGTCACGCGTCATTTCCTGGTCGATCGCCTCGTTGACGGCCTGCTTGATGCTGATTTTCCGTGCCATGAATGTCTCCTGTCGAATGTTCGTGTGGGTGCGTCGGCTCAGTACGAGACGTAGACGTCGGTGAGCAGGTCGGCGGCGGTCGGCAGCGGCGCGGCCTTGGCCTGCGTGACGGCCTCCTCGATCAGGGTCATCACCTCGTCGTCGATGGCGCTCAGCTCGGAGGCGCTGATGACGCCCGCGCCGGTCACTTCGGCGTTGAACTTCTTCAGGCAATCCTTGTTGGCGCGGATGTCGTCGAGCTCGCCGCTCGCGCGGTAGGTCTGGGCATCGCCCTCGAAGTGGCCGTAGAAGCGGACCATCTTGCACTCGAGCAGCGAGGGGCCACCGCCTTCGCGGGCGCGGCGGATGATCTCGCCGGCGGCCTCGTAGACGGCGAAGAAATCGGTGCCGTCGACCGTGACGCCGGGCATGCCGAAGCCGGCCGCGCGGTCCACATAGCTGTCGACGGCGGTGCCGTAGTCGCGCGAGGTCGATTCGGCGTAGCCGTTGTTCTCGATGACGAACAGCGCCGGCAGGTTCCACACCGCGGCCAGGTTCAGGCTCTCGAGGAAGGTGCCCTGGTTGGAGGCGCCGTCACCGACGAAGTTGATCGCGACCTCATTCTTCTTGCGGTACTTGGCGGCCAGTGCCGCGCCGCAGACCAGCGGCGCACCGGCGCCGAGGATGCCGTTGGCGCCCATCATGCCCTTGGAGAGGTCGGCGATGTGCATCGAGCCGCCCTTGCCGTTGCCGCAGCCGCCCTTCTTGCCGTAGATCTCCTTCATCATCGAGATCACGTCCACGCCCTTGGCGATGCAGTGGCCGTGGCCGCGGTGGGTGCTGGCGATGCGGTCGCCGTCGCCCAGGTGGGTCATGATGCCCACCGCCGAGGCCTCTTCGCCGGCGTACAGGTGCACGAAGCCGGGGATGTCGCCGCGGCCGAAGTCCACGTGCAGGCGCTCCTCGAATTCGCGGATGGTCTTCATCCGCCGATAGCAGTGCAGCAGTTCATCCTTGCTGAGGGGGACGGGGTTGTTGGCGGCCATGGTCGTTGTCTCCTTTAGGCTTCTTGGGGTGAATGGTGGAACAGGCCTTCGCGTGCGGCGGTATGCATGCAGCGGGCCACGTCCACGGTGGGGAAAGCGTTGTCTCTGAGGGTGATGCTGACGCGGTCGCCCTTCATGAAGGGCATCTCGCGCTCGCCGTCCAGGGCCACGATGCCGGCCTCCAGGGCGACCGCGAAGGGCTGGCCGGCCGGCATTGGTTCCCAGTGGGTGATGCCAATGTCGGAGATCATCCCCGGCGCGATCGGTGCGCGCAGGATGCGCCGGCGCGCCGCCGGGTCGCGGCTCAGGTGCACCGCCAGGCCGCCCGGGTCGCGGCGGCCGACCGGCTGCAGCAGCCCGCCGATGGCCGACAGGCCGATCGCCTGCGGGTCGGCGAAGGTCAGGTAGACGGCGGCCAGGCTGTCGGCCTTCCAGAGCGCGCGGGCGCCGACGTAGCGGTCGGTGGAGATCACGGCATCGACGATGGCGATGTCGCGCCGCTCGCCGTCGTTGATGGAGATGTCGAGCACCTTGTTGGAGGCGAGCGCCTGCTCGGCACTCAGCCGCCCGGTGGCATAGAGGCCGACGGCCAGCGCGGCGATGGTGGCCTCGCGCATCTCGGGGAAGGCGTTGTTGGTGCCGGTGGACAGGCCCGCGATCGGGATGTCGCTGCATTCCCGCACCACGGCGCGGTGGGTGCCGTCGCCGCCCAGGACGATCAGCGCCTTGACGCCCGCCTCGCGCATCATGCGGGCGGCCAGGAAGGTGTCATCGACGGTCGAGGTCGGGTCCATGTCGAGGAACTCGACCTTGGGGAAAGCGTGGTGCAGGTTGTTCTCGCGCTGGAGGTGGCGCATGAGCATGGCGCGGATGCCGGCCTTGTCGGGCATCACCAGCACGCGCTGCACGCCCAGGCTGTGGACGGTGGTCAGCAGCCTCAGCACGATGTTCACCCGTTCGGCGATCTGCAGGTTGCTCGCATTGGCGACGATGCGGCGGATGTCACGCGCCGACACCGGGTTGGCGATGATGCCGATGCAGGGTGACGCGTTCGTGGCCGACAGGGGCATTCAGGATCTCCAGAACATGGTGGGGAACACAGCGCAAGGCGCGTGCCACAGCGGCCGGCGGGCCGTGGGTGGGTGCGGGGGCGTCGCAAGTCCCTGATCTTTTGGGACTGTCCGACGCGCACCCCCTTCCCGCCACCCCGGGTCCGTTGTCACATCGCGACAGTTGCTACACGCGTCCTGCGACATTCGTCGCACGGTTGTCGCCGTGACAGACAGCAGGGCGATGTTGCCCGAGGAAACCGCCGCGCGCCCCCGGGGATTTCCTGTGTCTGGCGGCCCCGGGAGGCCGGGGCTCAGGTCTTGGCCGTCAGCGCCGCCCCCATGCGCTCGGAGACCAGCCCCATCACCGCGCCGCAGACCAGCGAGACCAGCACCCAGCCGAGCTTGACGTCCAGCGGCGCGCCCGCGCCGAAGAACGAGGCTGCGCCGATGAAGGCGCCCGGGATGAAGCTCAGCAGCTCGATGCGCGAGAGCTGGCACAGCGCCCAGCCGAGCACCGCCAGCAGCACGCTGAAGATCACGAGGCCGCTGCCCTGGACGCCGCCGCCGAGCTGGCCGTTGAGCCAGACCACCAGCGCCGAGATGAGCGCGCCCGCAAAACCACCGGCGATGGCCTTCTTCAGACCGACCATGCCGCCGCCGGCGGCAAAGAAGGAGGCCCAGGTCAAGAAGGTCACCCAGGTCATCACCTTGGGTTCCATGAACCCCAGGGTGCCGAAGCACCAGATGCCGACCCAGAGGCCGACGCTGAGCGAGATCGCGTTCAAGGCATTCATGCTTGTCTCCTGTTGGTGGAAGCGCCGCCGGCCGGGCTGGCCGGGAGGGCGTGCCTGTCTTTGTCGTGCAGGCCTCGGCCGGGGCGCAATTGCCGTGCCACGGCCCGCCCCCCCCCGGGCGCGCAGGGGCGGCGGAGCGACAGGCGTCGCGTGCAGGGGTCGGTGGCGCGACGTCTGTATCCCGCCCGTGCGACAGACCTGCGACAACCGGCAACGGAAATCTCGCGGCCAGCGTGCTCCACGGCCAGGATCAAGGGGTAAATGCTGAATGGACGCCGCGGGCCACGGGCGCATCATTGACTGGCAGTCGTTGAGAAACACAGACAAAAGACAGACAACCGGCATCGCGCCGGTTGGCGCCAGGAGACTCGCCATGTCCAATCTGCAATCCCGCCACATCGATAACGTCATCGCCGTCGGCATGGGCGGGGGGGGGCCGG